>JAYWMP010000009.1:0-7739 GCA_035873255.1 Nitrospirota bacterium | reverse complement strand
CGGATGAGATCGAAAAGCTCTACAGAACAACACTGGACCGATGAACATATCCCCTGATCTATCTTCTCTCTGTTTTTAAACTTTCGCATCCGACGCAATACATCCACGGTTTTCCATGTTTCATCCGCCATCACCCTGCCGCAAAGTCCGGACAGGATACCTGAGGTAATAAGCTCCACGGGGGTTCAACTGAATTCCCTTTCACATTGCTCTACAATAGACTTCAGTTCATCCTTGCTCATGTCCGGTATGACGAGACAGCCATCTTCGTCCCTTTCGATCTTCGATATATTGGGATACATCTCCTCGATCAGTCTTAAATTGAGAGACTGAAGTTTAATAGTTTCCAGGAGTTTCCTGTTTTCTTCCTCCAGGTTATATTTTTCCATGGCTGAATGGATCGACAGCTTCAATTCGATATCGTCCCATGGTTTTTTGAAAAACCGGTAAATCTCTCCACTGTTCACCGCTTTCATGGCGGACTCAATACTCGCGTGTCCGGTCAGCATAATCCTTACTGTGTCAGGGTAAATCTCTTTCACCTTTGAAAAAAATTCCGCCCCGGACATGCCAGGCATTCTTTCATCTGAAATGATAACCTTAATTCTGTTATTGCGGAGAACCTCGATCCCCTCGATTCCACTGTTTGCGGTAAATATCTCATAGGGTTCATCGATAAGCGCCCTCTTAAGTGATGAGATGACATTAACTTCATCATCGACGATAAGTATGCTGTTTCGCATCGCAAAAACCTCCCTTCTTTTTTAATTGTCCTTGATAACTTTATGTGTCCCGCATGACGGACAGACAGACCACTCATCGTCAAGCGGCAGGCTGCATTTTTTGCATACGCCCTTCATATAAGCCCCGCAAAAAGGACAGAAAAAAAACTTCGCGTCAATCAGCTGGTTACAGCTATCACACTTGCGTTCATATCGTGTCTGCGGGCCGATCACCCTGATAAGCTCCTCAATAGTAGTTATTCCCGTTTTTACTTTTATCAGCCCTTCCTCCAGCAGCGTCTTCATTCCACTTGACACGGCCAGGCTCATCAGTTCCGATTCCTTGTAGTTACTGCTGATAATCTGCCGGAAATCGTCGTTCATAACAAATATCTCAAAGATTCCGGTCCGTCCCAGATACCCGGTCTCATTGCACTTCTCGCATCCCCTGCCTTTAACAACGCTGTCGCCCAGCATCTCTACCGGAATTCTGAGAAGTTTCACAAGTTCAGGATCGGGAAGATCTTCATACTTGCAGAATTTGCAGACTTTCCTCACGAGTCTCTGGGCGATTATGCCTTCGATCGCCGAAGCTATCAGATATGACTTAACCCCCATATCTATTAATCTTGTTATGGAAGCAATCGAATTATTGGTATGCAGGGAAGTCAATACCATATGGCCCGTAAGTGACGCCTTGAACGCGACATCGGCCGTCTCATAGTCCCTTATTTCTCCGACGAGTATGACATCAGGGTCCTGCCTGAGTGTATTACGCAGAATAGAGGCAAAAGAGACTCCGATGTTATCCTTGACAAGAACCTGGCTGGCATCTTCAAGGAAGTACTCCACCGGATCTTCTATGGTCTGGTAGTTTTTCGAACTATCGAGCATTTCATTCAGAATCGAGTAGAGCAGGGTTGTCTTTCCGCTGCCGGTAGGCCCGGTCGAAATAATCATTCCCTGTGGCTTTTTGATTATGGTGTATATCCTCCCAAGGCTGTCTTTGCTCACGCCAAGGTCTTCGATCTTCTTTATGGCCGAGCTCTTGTCCAGTATCCTCATGACCACCTTTTCCCCATTGATAGTCGGCATCGTGGATACCCTGATATCGACTATCCTCGTCCCGGACTTTACGGTGATTCTTCCGTCCTGCGGCCTGCGCCGTTCCGAGATATCCATCTTGGCAAGTATCTTAATCCTTGATATCGTCGCGGGATGGAGGTCTGAAGGAATCTTTATTTTGCTGTGAAGCATTCCGTCGATACGATATCTTATAACAGTAAATTTGGATTTCGGTTCTATATGAATATCGCTCGCCTTATAGCGTATCGCCTCCGAGATAATCGCGTTCACGATACGGATGATAGGGGGCACTTCCGAAGAACCTATAAGTTCGTGAACATTAATATCCTGTTCTTCTTCGATTATAATATCGATTTCATCAATAGGTTCAAAATCTATAATCTGCGGCATATCGTCATGATCAGAGGTTTTTCTTTCACCATATGTCTTGTCAAGCTGAAAAAGGATATCCGAACTCCTGGCGATAAGCGGTACAATCTTGAGGCCGGTCATCAGAGAAATATTGTCGCATTTAAAAATATCCGACGGGTCAGCCATCGCCAGCGTGATCTGTTTGCCTGTGATCCTGATCGGTATTAGTCTGTTTCTCTCGCAGAGGTCCCTCGGTAAAAATTTTATCGCCTCGGGACTGATTTCCGTCTCCTGGAGATCTACATATTCAATATTGAGCTGGTCCTGAAGCGCCCTGATTATATGGGATTCAGAAGCAATACCAAGTCTTACGACACACTCGCTCAGCAATTCACCATCCTGAATTTCCCTGGCAGCCCTGGTGACCCCCTCGGCTGTCACCACACCCGATTTGATAAGGATATTTCCGATGATACTCCTGTTTTCATTCAGTAATTCCGAATATGTCTTAAGCTTTTTCTCCTGTTTTTTAGTTATGTCCCTCAGCTTCATGTTTTCCCTGATAAGGACGTACTGCTGCAGAGCAAGGCTGACTGTAAGCCTCAGGTCTTCATCGTTCCATGGTTTCGTGATAAACTTATATACCGCTCCCTCATTAACCGCGCCCATGATGGACTGAACATCGGCGTATCCCGTAAGCATAATCCGTATGATTTCAGGCCATCTCTGTTTTATCAGTCTGAGGAGTTGCGCACCGGTCATGCCCGGCATCCGGTGATCGGATATAACAAGATGGATTTTCTCCTTATCGAGTAGTTCAAGCGCTTCATTACCGTTCGACACAGTATGGATTATATAATTTTCTTCGTTGAAGACCCTTCTCAGGGACTTCAGGACCCCTGGTTCATCATCGACAAACAGAAGCGCGAACTGCTCTTCTTTCGCATCATTACCAGAGGCATCGTCAATCTCATGGACTTCACCTGAAGATACATCATGTGTTACGTTCCTGAAAAGCTCGGAGTATTTACTCATTGCATTCCCCCCGGGATGGGATCAAAACTTTAAATGTCGCGCCCTTTCCGGGGCTGCTCTCAACATCAATTGCGCCTTTGAGAGATGAAATAATATCATGGATTACCGTCAGGCCCATACCTATCCCGGAGCCGACCTCTTTTGTTGTGAAGAAAGGTTCAAAAATACGGTTTATAACCGTCTCTTGAATACCGGGCCCATTGTCGGCAAAAGTGATTCCTATAAAACCATCTGCGTATTCTGTCGAGATGATCAATTTCAACCCTTCGCGCCTTGCCTGCAGCGCGTTAAGGATTATATTCAGAAACACCTGGCATAGAAGCGCTGGATTACAGCAGCAACCCGGCAGCTGGTTGTAATTTCTGTAAATCTCCGCTGTATCCGGTATCTCGTGGGCGATCACCTTAAGAGTCCTGTCGATTTCGGCGTTTACATCAACCACTGTGACCGTCCCATCATCGATATGAGAGAAACCCTTTAAATCCGCGACAATACGCCTGACTCTCTCGGCCCCATCAAGGCTCTGCCCGATCAGATCATGAACATCCGAGAGTACATAATCCAGTTTAAGAGTCTCCCATTTCCGCTGTTCCGTCTTGATATCTTCCCTGGTGAATTCCTGTCTTTTAAATGCCGAACGGTAAAATTCCAGCATTTCAATAAACTTGTCGGCATATCGTTTTAATGTAGCCAGGTTGCTGTATACAAAACCAAGTGGATTATTGACTTCATGCGCGACACCGGCTGCAAGCTGTCCGATTGAAGCCATCTTCTCCTGCTGAAGCAGCCTCGCAAGGGCCTGCCTGAGTTCCAGTGTCCGTTCCTGGACTTTTTTCTCAAGATTCTCAGCCAGCTCACGATATTCTTTCCGGGATATTTCGAGCTTTCTGTTTGTTTCCAGAAGTTCTTCGTATGATTGATTCAATACCGTGGTATGAACTTCAGTCGTCAGCATCCTTTTGAGATTGCTGTCCATCAGGAACATTATGGAATCACATAACAAATCCGCGATCGTCTCCAGCCTGGAATCAGTTCCCTCTGATCCAAGTAAAACAATGCCGCCCACCGGCTCTCCTTCAAGGTACAGGGGCCTCTGCATACCCGTTTCTCTTTTATCCGCAGGTCCGCCGTACTCACAAATAATTCCGCCCGAGGCATCACTGATTTTTACCACACACGCACCGGCTCCGGCGGCCATCTTCAGCAACGGCATCAGGTCCCTTTCACTGACAATATCCCTCAGACTTTTTTCCGAACCGATTATATACCTTAAATCTCCCTTATCATTCGGGGACTTCTCCATAAATCACCTTTTTGCTGATTCCGGCGGCAGACACCCCATATCTTTATCCTGCCTGTCCGGGGCCATAAATTTTCGTTAACTTGTGAATAAATGTCTCCATATCCAGACCATAACGTTCATCCAGACCATACCTGTGATCAATATTAGTATACGTCAACTCCAGCAGGCTTTTAAATGTCTCCACAATGCCCCACCCTTCAAGCGCGGACGCGTAGAAAAATGGAATTCCCGTCGGCTTCCAGATACGTTCGACTTCCGGATCGGGAATAATGTTGTCAAGGTCTCTCTTATTAAACTGAATAACGAGTGGAATTGTATCTATATCAAGACCGACAATCGCCAGGTTACTCTCAAGGTTTTCGAAGCTTTGAGAGTTATTAGTCGCTTCGGCCACCTGTGAGTCGGCAATAAACGCGACCCCGTCCGCCCGCTGAAGCACTGCTTTCCGGGTTGCGTCATGCTTCACCTGTCCGGGAACGGTAAAGACCTTGAGCTTGATCTTTAATCCACCGGGGGAAACGATATAGAAAGGAAGGAGATCAAAGAATATCGTCCTGTCGTCCCTGGTATCAAGCACCATCAGGTCACCCCTCCCCTTTTTTTCGAGTTGTTCGTGCAGATTCAGCAGGTTCGTTGTCTTTCCCGAGAGGGCAGGCCCGTAATAAACAAGTTTCAGCACCATCCTACTTTCTGTTTCATCATACTCGATCATACTCCGAACCCTCTATCCGGACCGTTTTTAAACCAGCAAGACGTCCCCCCTCCGCAGTCTTCGTTCGAAGCGGAGAGCATGATGAACCCGTCATGCCTGATAATAGGGACCACCCGGTCCGCGCATTCAGACCCGATCAATTTTCCTATCGTACACAGTGTTATATTCAAATTTCCCTCTGTACATCATATCACATTTTTCTACATTGTTATTCCCTAATTTTTTTTGATTATGGGATCATTTTCCCCTGCCGCGCCATAGCGGAAAATTGGGAAAGTGGTCAGGGAATACCGGGCCGGAAAAATTAAGGGAGGGACGGGCTTGTTATGGTTTTTTCTTCAAATGCAATACCACTGATCTTCACACGACGTCCGGTGACTTTTATTCTGCCTTCTGCAAAATATCTGATCGCCGCAGGATAAATCTTATGTTCGAGTTTCAGGATCCTCGCAGACAGAGTCTCACCGGAGTCATCGTCTTTAACAGTCACGGCCGCCTGGATTATTACAGGCCCTGTATCCATGCCTTCATCAACAAAATGCACTGTGCATCCCGCTACCTTCACTCCGTAGTCACTCGCCTGTTGCTGTCCATGAAGGCCGGGGAACGAAGGCAGAAGGGCCGGATGAATATTCATTATCCTGCTGGGGAATTCATCGATTAAAGGTTTCCCGACTATACGCATAAACCCGGCCAGAACAACCAGTTCCACTCCCCGTTTACGCAACTCCACCGCGATATGGCTGAAGTATTCATCCCGGGAACTGAATTTCTCAGGCACCATTACCAGACGCTCAATTCCGCAGGTTTCAGCTCGCTTAAGAGCAAAGGCAGACGGATTGTCGGTTATCAGGAGACCGACAGAGACATCCAGATACCCCGATTCGATAGCATCTATTATTGACTGAAAATTAGAGCCTCGGCCCGATGCAAGAACTCCTATCTTCATACTTCTCAATCTCTCTCCAGGAATGTCATTATATGGAATCAAAAAAAGGACTTTTTGAAGGAAACTGAGCCTAAAGCCTGACTTCTATATAGGCCTTCTCTCTGAGTCCTTTAATCCATGCGTTATATTTCTCGATGAAGATCTTTTCGGTTAAGATCTTTTTGGCCTCCATCCTGATCCGGTCCTGATCTTCAGACCCGATTTTCTCATAAAGTTTTATGATATGGAGACCTCTCCCACTCCAGAAAGGGCGGCTGACTTCACCCGGTTTCAATTCAGACAGCACGGCCCTGAATTCCCTGTCAAGGTCGGATTTTCTGATTACCCCAAGATCGCCCCCCGTATCAGCCGAGGCATCTTCGGAATATTTTTTTGCAAGATTACTGAAACTCTCCCCTGCATCCAATGCATTGAGTATGACGGTCGCTTTCTCTTCCGCAAGCGCTCTATCTTCGTCCCTGCCCGGTATTCTTATCAGTATCTGTCCTATTCTGTAGCTGTCGGCCATGTCGGCGGACCCACTATTTTCTTTAATATACCTGGAAATGTCCTCTTCCGGCACCATAATCTTGCTTCTGATCCTCTGGTTAACAACCTTGCCGGCGATTATCTGTTCCTTCAGCCGTTTTCTGTATGCCTCAAGTGTGTATCCTTCCTTCTTCAGGGAATCCCTGAATTCGGTATCCGACATCGAATATTTTGTTTTTATATTTTCTATAGCTTCATCAAGCTCCTTTTCAGTCACTCCTATACCGGTTTTCGCGGCCTCCTGCAGTATCAGCTTTACGTTGATAAGATTCTCAAGGAATTCCGCTTCATTTTTCCTGAATATCTTTCTTCTCTCATCTTCACTTAACTGTTTTACACCGGGAGCGGCGTCAATCTCCATCGTCATATACAACTCACTCCAGGTAATAACCTCTTTATTTACTACCGCCACCACCCTGTCAAGCAGAACAGCCGCAAAAGAAGCGGTAGAAAAAACTGATATACATATAAAGACAAAAAAAAGTTTATATTTCGACAATATTCTTCTCCTTCTGAATTTACTACTATAAATTAAACCACCTCTTTTTTTCCAGGTATTATTCTGCAATTTACTGTGAAAATCAATGAAGGATTGCTTCTGCGCTAATGCTCCCCTCAATGACATTGCACGAAGATTTTTTTCGTCATCGCCGTCGAAGCAACATAATATCAGAGCTGTACAGATTCACCGTGAATTGCCGGGTATGATTAAATCCGGAAATACCGTCATTTCAGCAGTTTTTTGAGCGGGAATCCAGCAAAAAAGATCGTCTGTATCCCAGCGAAGCGCTTGTCATATTTAATGGCAAAGAAAGCAGGGCAATGGCCGATCAACTGGCTACTGTAAGCAAATTGAGACTATTTCAACATGCAGGAGTAGTTTCATGCAAAAGATCGGAGCGACGATCAAAATACAATTAGATATCTACTGAAAAAGAACAACGAATAAAGAACTTAGGGGACATTTTCTCTATTGAGGCACGCATCATAATGCGTCGTCAGATCAGCTGGAATATCAATCATATGTAGTTATCACGTTTCCATCCAGGTATC
>JAYWMP010000002.1:0-1723 GCA_035873255.1 Nitrospirota bacterium | reverse complement strand
AGTGACAATTCAAAACTCAACAGAATTAAAACCTCTCTCCACGTTTGATTTTGGTGAGATTACAGATGAATTTATTGGGGCCGTGGGAGAACATTTTTCCGTATTAAACCTGACAAAGTTTCTCTGCGGCATTTTTACGCCTGTTTTCCTGAAATTGAGAATAAAGAGACTTCCCTATTTCGGTATTTTTGAAAAATATCCTTTTGGGGATGTAAAAAACTGGATTAATGAATATAAAAGCTGATCTGTTTGGTTAGATAGTGTCTGTTTATAAACTCAGCCTCTTTATCTGTCATTCCGGCAGTCCTTAAGCCGGTCGCCGCGACTTGCGCGAGGACTTACATCGAGAATCCAGTGTTTTCAATACGTTCTGGATGCCCGATTACTAACTTCGGGCATGACAAAAATTTAATATGGCAATTTATAAACAGACTCCAGATAAAAACAGTTTGTCCTGGGCCAATACATGATGGCTGCGATTCTCACGCACAGGATCACACGTCGGATGTAAATAATTGCGAAGCAAAATTCAGACGTCGGCAGGCTGTGAGGGAATATAATTTATTCCGGCACAGCCTGTCATACACTGACTTATACTAAATGGATTACCAGTTTTCACCCAATAATTCAAAATATGCCTGAGGGTGCGAACAGGCGGGACATAAGTCCGGCGCAGCCTCCGCCTCATGCAGGTAACCACAATTCCTGCAACGCCAGACAACCTTCCCGTTTCTTCTGAAAACTCTCCCGGCTTCAAGATTGTCGGCCAACTCTTTGTAGCGCTTACCGTGCTGTTTTTCGGCGATTGAAATCGCGTCAAGGGCTGCGGCGACTTCATCAAATCCTTCTTCCCTGGCCACTTTCGCAAAGGCCGGATACATCTCTGTCCATTCATATTCTTCACCCGCCGCAGCGGCTCTCAGGTTTTCAAATGATGTTCCTATTTTCCCGGCGGGATATGTTTCCGTTATCCGGACCTCGCCACCTTCCAGAAACTTAAAGAACCTTTTAGCATGCTCCTTTTCCTGGTTCGCGGTTTCTTCAAATATATCGGAAATCTGGATCAACCCTTCTTTTCTGGCAACGCCGGCAAAATAGGTATATCGGTTTCTTGCCTGTGATTCACCAGCAAATGCTATCAGCAAATTCTTTTCTGTCTGCGTGCCCTTGATACTTTTAGACATTTCGTTCCTCCCGAGGTTTAGCTTTGTTTCGCATAACCGGCAGCTCATTGACGAGGGAGCAAAGGCAACCTCGTAGAGCGGCAATCTATGCAGTGTTCGCGATTTGGGGCATTTTACCTGATTTTATAGACATCTGGCAAGACTTACAGGTTTCACAGCCCGGCCTCACCTCCGGTGCCGCCAACTTTACTCTGTAGGCGGGCCGGCCTCCCACATAGCGGGTTACCACTCTTATTTCCCCGTTGCTTTTTGGTTTTTTTGTTTTATAACAGCCTGGTTTATGGGGTATCAGTGCACCTGAATTCTGAATATTCATACTATCCGCCTTGTCAATAACCACAGGACATATGTCCCTTTATTTGCTATGAAAGTTTTATTATCGCCAGTCTTCAAGGTCTTTTCTATGCTTGCCCAATGGGCGCAAACTCTGATATGCTGCTTCGTAACGGTGCTTTTTTAACCCGGAGATCTCCGGAACTCCGGAAAACTGTTGTTTGTCATGACATCTCCCCCAAAAAAGTCGGCAAATAGAACTCCTG
>JAYWMP010000001.1:0-2959 GCA_035873255.1 Nitrospirota bacterium | reverse complement strand
AACTGAAACTAAAAGGGGAATATCTTAAAAGATGAAAGAAGACCAGGACATCATCCGGATTGAAGATCATGAACAATACTCTGGAGCGAAAATCGTCGAACGCATACTGAAAAAAGCAAACCCGCCGCAGGATTATCCGTGCAGCCCGGTAATAATATCCGGAGGTAAATAATGGCCAGGACAACTGAAGACTATGAGAAACTGTCGGTTGAAGAGATACTCTCAACGCTACAGACAGACAAGGACAATGGATTAACATCAGAGGAAGCGCAAAAAAGGGTAGCGCAATACGGCTATAACGAAATCCCCGAAAAAGAAGAGTCGACATTTCACCGGGTGTTCAGGCGCTTCTGGGGACCAATTCCGGGAATGATAGAGGTTGCGGCATTGCTCTCCGCAGTCGTTCACAGATGGGAAGATTTTACAATAATAATGGTTCTGCTCTTCACCAACGCATTCATAGACTTATGGCAGGAGTCAAAGGCGTTAAGCGCCCTGAAAGTATTGAAAAACAAGCTTGCGAAACAGGCGCTTGTTTTGAGGGATGGAAAGTTTCAGACAATAGACGCCATGGCGTTGGTCCCTGGAGATATCATAAAGGTAAAGATCGGGGACCTGGTTCCGGCGGATGTAAAACTCATTGCAGGCGATTATATACAGGCTGACCAGTCAGCACTGACAGGCGAATCATTGCCTGTCAGCAAAAAAGTCGGGGATATCGCCTATTCCAATTCCATAATAAAGCAGGGGGAGATGCTGTCAGTAGTCACCAACACGGCGCTGAATACCTTCTTCGGCAAGACCGTGGCACTGGTGGCAAAGGCCCAGAGGGAAGAAAAGAGCCATTTTCAGAAGGCGGTTATTCAGATAGGAAATTATCTGATTGTTATCACCGTATTCCTGGCTGCAATTATCCTGATCACCGCCATGTTCAGACATGAAAACATGATCGAGATACTGAGGTTTACCCTCGTCCTGACCGTTGCCGCAATCCCGGTCGCTCTGCCTGCGGTGCTGTCCGTAACAATGGCGGTGGGGGCCATGAACCTGGCAAAGAAACAGGCGATCGTAAGCCGCCTTGTCTCTATAGAGGAGCTTGCAGGAGTTGATGTCCTATGCTCGGACAAGACCGGAACCCTGACCCAGAACAGGATGACCGTCTCTGACCCCGTACCCTTTGGGGGGCATACAGTCAAGGAATTAATGCTCTATGCCGCGCTTGCATCAAAGGAAGAGAATAAAGACCCGATAGAAACCCCTATATTTGAATACCTGGAAAAAACAGGAGAACTAAAAGAGTTGACCCGGTATCAACAGCTAAAGTTCAGACCCTTTGATCCCGTGGGCAAAAGAACAGAGGCGATTGTGAAGGCGGGAGATAAGACCTTTATAGTCACCAAAGGGGCATCCCAGGTAATACTGGGATTATGCGGCGAGCAGCTGAATCAGGAAGAAATCCTGGGGAAGGTGGAGGATTTCGCAGAGAAGGGGTACCGGACGCTGGGTATTGCTGTAAAGCAGCAGGAGGATAAAAACTTTGACTTTATCGGACTACTGCCGCTCTTTGATCCACCCCGTGAAGACTCGAAGGCAACAATAAAAGAGGCGATGAACCTTGGGTTAAGCGTTAAGATGGTCACGGGAGACAATATAGCCATTGCTAAACAGATAGCAAATGTTTTAGGAATCGGAGACAACATCTTTGATGCCAGGGACCTCAGGGGCGCGAGCAACAAAGAGCTTATAATCCTGGGGAAGATCATATCAAAAGCGGTGTTTAAAAAATTGTCTCCAAATCTCTCTGAAAGGGATACGGAGGAATTCGCAAAGGGTGTTGTAAAAGATATAGAAAAAGAGTTTGAAAATATAGAACTGCCGAAAGGCTATGTGAAGAGACATGAATCCGAGATTATAGAGGTGATAGAGGATGCCGATGGCTTTGCCCAGGTGTTTCCCGAGGATAAATACCTTATTGTAGACAAGCTCCAGAAAGCCGGGCATATCGTTGGCATGACTGGAGACGGTGTTAATGACGCGCCCGCATTGAAAAAGGCGGATGCCGGCATAGCAGTTTCAGGGGCGACGGATGCGGCAAGGGCCGCGGCGGACCTTGTTCTTCTGGCGCCGGGGTTGTCCGTGATCGTGGATGCCATAGAGGGGGCGAGGGTCACATTCGAAAGGATGAAGAGTTACAGTCTCTACAGGATAGCCGAGACAATCAGGGTGATTCTCTTTATGACGGCATCGATTGTCATCTTCAACTTCTATCCGGTTACGGCAATCATGATTATTATCCTGGCCTTTCTGAATGACCTGCCCATATTGGCTATTGCATATGACAGGACGAAGGTGGACAATGAACCCGTAAGGTGGAATATGGGGGAAGTAATGAGCATATCCACCATGCTCGGAATCCTGGGTGTTATCGCAAGCTTTGGAATCTTCTACATAGCTGAAGAATACATGCACCTGTCAGCTCCGGTTGTACAGAGTTTTATATTTTTAAAACTGGCGGTGGCCGGACATCTGACAATATTCATAACACGGACGGAAGACCGTTTCTGGCGGAAACCGCACCCTGCTCCCATGCTGCTCTGGGCGGCTGTTTTGACAAAAATCCTCGCAACACTCTTTGTGGTATACGGATGGTTTGTAGCTCCGATAGGCTGGAAATACGCACTGCTGGTCTGGGTGTACGCCATAGCATGGGCGGTGATTAACGACTTCATCAAAGTCTGGGCATACAAGTTATTACGAAAAGATAAAATAATTGCCTGAACAAACAACGGTCCCGGCGGAAACGCCGGGCCCTCGGGTGGAAATGAATGAAGCGATTATATATGCCGCCGGCTGGCCATCACCTGAATTCCCTTAAAGAAGAGCAACTCCATCCGGCGTCCACTTCAATTAAGTAGAGAACAAAAGCCCTCCTACCCGGTATAAAGATTTCGTTTATATT
>JAYWMP010000300.1:0-6477 GCA_035873255.1 Nitrospirota bacterium | reverse complement strand
ATTACTAGCGATTTCATCTGTAACCTCCGGTTTCATTGTCTCTTTATAGCCTGGTTCCATCATATCTTTCTTCACCTCTAAATATTAAAGCGCATATCTCTTCCGTATACAAAACAGGAAACATTAAACATATAAACAGGTACCGGTGACATAATGTCAATCCGGCCCGGGCGGAGTTTCAGGAAATTTAACCCTGAGCTGAAATCGTCTTCTCAGGATTCCCGGAATTCTCAACGGGACATTTCTCTCAAGAGAGGTAAAATCTCTTCCCATTGGATTGTCTGGCGATGCCCTTTAACTCCAGTGAAAGCGTCAGATCAAGAAGTTTATGCACCGGCGTGCCTGTCTCTCTCGACAGAATATCTATATGCTTTGGTTCTCTTGTCAGAAAACCGCAGAGTCTTTTTTCATCCTCCGTCATCTCTACCGTCTGTTTTTTCTTTCCGGCAATAAAGCCCCTCAGCACCGGCGCGAGTTCTTCGATTATATCTTCGGTATCGAGCACCATCTTCGCCCCCTGCTTTATCAGCAGGTTAGTACCTTCCGAACCGGGAGAAGTTATATTGCCGGGCACGGCGAATATCTCCCTGTTCTGTTCAAGCGCATAACTCGCCGTGATGAGTGACCCGCTGCCGACCGTCGCCTCGACAACAAGGACCCCGAGGGAAAGACCGCTTATGAGCCTGTTCCTTCGCGGAAAGTTTTCCCTGTTCGGACTGGTGCCTAAAGGGAACTCGCTGATCACGCATCCTGAAGATGAGATCTTTTCCATAAGACCCTTATTCTCAACAGGATAGCATACGTCAAGACCTGAACCAAGCACCGCGATAGTTCTGCCGCCTGCGGAGAGCGCGCCTCTGTGAGACAGTGTATCCACACCCCTCGCCATGCCGCTGATAACAGTGAAGCCGGCGGAAGAGAGTTCATTCGAAATTTTCTGCGTAACAGCCTCTCCGTAATGCGAGAGTTTTCGCGACCCGACCACGGCTATGCCGAACCTGTCATCAGGATGATAATCGCCCTTCATATATAAAACCACGGGTGGGGCCGGAATCTCTTTCAGTAGTTCAGGATAACCTGGATCATTCAACCCGCATACTTTTATGTTTCTTTTATCCAGGCTCTCAACCTGTTTATCTATATCGTCCCACAGGCGGAAATTTTTTATATTTTCAGCCCTCTCCTTATGCATTCCTTCGACTGAGAGCAGATCTTTCATTCCAGCCCTGAATATATTCTCGGGACTTCCCATCATGGCAAGTAATTTGCCGGACATAATCGGGCCGACTTCGGGGACAAGCGATAGCCCAATCCAGTACCTGATGTCAGACATCCTTTTTCCCGAGAGATCTGTATGCCTTCAGGCGGAGGGCATTCAGCTTGATGAATCCTTCCGCGTCTCTCTGGTCATAAACATCGTCTGATTCAAACGTCGCAAGCTCGGAGCTGTAAAGCGATTCAGGGGATTTCCTGCCGACAACCTGGCAGTTCCCTTTATAAAGCTTCAGGCGTACGGTTCCAGAGACAAATTTCTGCGTATCGTCCAGCAGTGCCTGGAGGGCCCGGCGTTCAGGAGAAAACCAGAAGCCGTTATATATCAGTTCCGCATATTTCGGTACCAATGAATCCCTCAGATGCATGACTTCCCTGTCGAGGGTCAGCGATTCGACCGCCCTCCGTGCAATATGCAATATGGTCCCGCCCGGGGTCTCATATACCCCTCTTGACTTGATCCCTACATATCTGTTCTCAACAATATCGACCCGGCCTATGCCGTGCCTTCCTCCGGTTTCATTCATTTTCCGGAGCAGCCCGGCAGGTGTCAACTTCTCTCCGTTTATTTTTACGGGATCGCCTTTTTCAAATGTAATTTCGATATACACCGGTTTGTCCGGAGTATCTTCCAGGGGAGTTATAAGCGTATACATATCCGACGGAGGTTCCTTCCATGGATCTTCGAGGATTCCACCTTCATAACTTATATGGAATATATTGCTGTCGGTGCTGAATGGTTTCTCTTTTGTCGCCGTCACCGGAATCCCGTGTCTGTCGGAATAGTCTATTAATGACTCCCTTGAGTCAAACTCCCATTCCCTCCACGGAGCTATCACTTTTATGCCGGGGCTGAGGGCGTAATATGTCAGCTCGAATCTTATCTGGTCATTACCCTTGCCCGTGGCGCCATGGGCCACCGCGTCGGCGTCTTCCGCCTCTGCTATCTCGATCTGTTTTTTTGCTATAAGTGGCCTGGCTATGGACGTACCCAGGAGATAGTAACCTTCATACACTGCATTGCCCCGAAGCATCGGGTAGATGTAATCCCTTACAAACTCCTCCTGGAGATCTTCGATATATACTTTTGAAGCGCCGGTTTTGAGTGCTTTACGCTTTAACTGTTCTAAATCCTCTCCCTGTCCGAGTTCCGCGCAGAATGCTATCACTTCAGCATTGTAAGTCTCCTTCAACCATTCTATCGCCACGGATGTATCAAGCCCACCGGAATATGCAAGCACAACCTTCTTAACCATATCTATTTATGTCTCCATAATATCTCTGTCCGAACCATAAATGTGAAAAACTCCTTAGACCAGGATTACTCCCGGATTCACGGCCTTTCGTCAATAAAAAAACCCTCTTGACGAATATTAAACATAGCATAAAATAAATGTAAAATTCAATCAGGTCAACGGAGTTAATTGAAATTTAATCTCAATTTCAATTAAACTAATTGCAATGGAGATCGAAATATTCAGAAAATTTCTTTCCGGGCGAGGCCTGAAGCTGACAAATCAGCGTGTCGCTGTCTTCAACGAGATATTCGCCTTCCACGGGCATTTCGAGCCGGAAAGGCTGTATCTGAAGATTAAGGATTCAGGAACCAGGGCCTCCAGGGCCTCTGTTTACAGGACATTGAACCTCCTGGTCGAGAGCGGCCTTGTCGAAAAAATCACGAGGACGGAAAAGGGCAATGTGTACGAACATACTTACGGCCATAGACATCACGACCATATGGTCTGTGAGGTCTGCGATGAAATAATCGAATTTTATTCCGAAAAGATCGAAAATCTCCAGGATGAGATATGCAGAAAGAATAATTTCAGAGGAGTCAGCCATACTCTGGAGATAAGGGGATACTGTGAAAAATGCGGACGGCAAAGATAAAAAAAGGCGATAAAAACAGACAGAATTACAGAAGGATTGTGCTTGTCGGCACGCCCAACGTGGGTAAAAGCGTCATCTTCGGGCTCCTGACAGGGAAATACGCCACGGTCTCAAACTACCCCGGCACCACGGTGGAAGTATCTCACGGCAATATCAATCTTGGCGATGAAAAAGTGCTCCTGGTAGACGCCCCGGGGGTGAACAGCCTCATCCCCATGAGCGAGGACGAACGCGTTACAAGGGACATCCTGCTGAGAGAGGAACCTGAAAGCGTCCTCGTCGTCGCGGATTCCAAAAATCTCAAGAGAGCGCTGATGCTTCTGATACAGATTGCTGAAATGGGCCTGCCATGCGTTCTTGACATGAACATGGAAGATGAAGCCATGGAGAGGGGAATCGAGACCGACTACAGGAAATTGGCGGAGTTACTGGGTATCAGGGTAATAGGCACGGTGGCCCCCCAGAGAAAGGGAATCACAGGCCTTAAGGAGTCGCTGCTCTCACCTGAAAAACCAAAGATTCAAACAGACTATGGCAAGCTGCTGGAAGACTATATAGAAAAAATATCCTCTCTGCTTCCCGATTCTCATATCTCGAAAAGGGCCATAGCGCTCATGATCCTTGCCAGTGATGAGAGTCTGAAGGACTGGTGCGTAGCGAATCTGGATCCCGTGACATTAGACAGGATAGAGGAACTGAGAGACGAAGCCCAGACCGGACATAAAGACCCCCTCCCGAATATAATCGCCGGCAAAAGAATAGAGCTGGCGGGGAAAATCTTCAATGAAGTTTCGAAAAAAGGAGGACAGGTGACAGGCCATGCCGCCCGGTGGATAGGGAAACTGACCATGCATCCGTTCTGGGGTATATTTGTTCTGTTTTTTGTCCTTTTCTTTTTTTATGAGTTTGTCGGGAGGTTCGGCGCCGGCACACTGGTCAATTTTTTCGAGAAGATTATATTCGGGAAATACCTCGATCCAGGGATAGGGAAGCTGACAAGGTATATTATTCCATGGGAATTCGTTCAGGATATGCTGGTCGGACAATACGGACTCTTCACGATGGCGCTGACATATTCCGTAGCGATAATACTTCCGATAACAGCCACATTCTTTGTCGCTTTCGGTATTCTCGAAGACAGCGGGTATCTGCCCAGGATCGCAGTCCTGACAAATAGCTCGTTCGCTAAGATAGGACTGAACGGTAAGGCGGTCCTGCCGATAATACTCGGGCTGGGATGCGGTACAATGGCGACAATGACAACGAGGATACTCGAGACCAAAAGAGAGAGAATAATAGCGACATTCCTTATAGCACTGGCTATTCCCTGCTCGGCGCAGCTCGGCATAATTCTGGGCATGCTGGGTTCATACCCCGCGAGGGTGGCGCTCTGGTGGGGTGGCACGATTCTGTTCGTTCTGATACTTGCCGGATCTGTAGCGTCAAAGCTGGTGCCGGGAGAAAAAGCCGACTTTTTTCTCGAACTGCCGCCTATCAGGGTACCGAAGATGAAAAATATTCTGCTAAAAACTCTCGGCAGAATCGAATGGTATCTGAAAGAGGCGGTGCCGCTGTTTCTGCTCGGGACCCTGATCCTGTTCTTCATGGATAAATTAAAGATACTGGGATGGCTCGAATCAATCGCATCCCCTGTTGTCGTGACATTTCTGGGCCTGCCAGAAAAGACAACCGGCGTGCTGCTTATGGGTTTTTTGAGAAGGGATTACGGTGCAGCGGGGATATTCGATCTTGCAAAACAGGGGCTCCTGAATGACAACCAGATTATTGTAAGCATAATAACAATCACTCTCTTCATCCCCTGCCTCGCAAACTTCTTCATGATTATCAAGGAAAGAGGGACAAAAACAGCCATGCTCATGTTCTTCCTTATATCCACCTTTGCCCTGCTCACCGGGGGAGGGGTGAATTTTATATTAAAGGTACTCGGATGACCCCTTGAAATCCTGCTGTTTCGACCATCACAACATTGTTTCATTTGATTGACCATATACAAAAGAACTGGGGGACGGCGCTGATGGCCGCCCCCAGGATTTCGGACGAAAAGTCCTTTATTTCTTCTGGATATGGATAGTTGTATCAACCGACGGCGGAGGCACCATTATGAGAAGACCCTGGTCTGGAGGCGGAACCCCTTCAATCGCAGTTGTTCTCCTGTTTCCTCTACCGCTGAATGTAGGTTCCGAGTCCGGTTCCCCCGGTTTGGTTTCTTTTAAATCCATCTCTTTTATAGCTCCCGTCGAAACCTGCAGAAGTGCCTTGCCTCTCAATGAAACCGAGCCTCCGGTTTTATAATCAACAGCCCAGACATATGTTGAACCTCCATAACTGCAGATATCCATGTTCGGATCAAAACTTGTGAAAAAAACCGCCCCGTTTGGAATGGCCACGGGATCCGTGATGACCCTCTCGGCGGTCGCGCCGTCGAGATCGATATACCAGCCGTGATCGACGGTACTGGTTACTGTCGTTGTCTGGTCCGTCAGTGTGCCTTTGTCCACCGTCAATCCGGTGTCAGTCAGACATGCCGAGCAGAAGTAACTGCTCAGGGATGCATCCCTGGTGCATGATGTTGACACCGCCGTCAGGCAAGGCTCCTTTATACCGTACAGTCTGCGCTGGCTGAGACTGTCATCACCCTTGAAGAAATATCTGCCCGTGCCGAAAAAGAGCCTGCCGGACGTTATGGTTGACTTTGCTCCGGGGCGGGGTCTCTTTTGATAGCTGGTAAGATGAGTGACGCCCGAGGTTGTTGCGCCTGTATTCTCTATGACATGGCTCCAGACCCAGTTGTCCGGATTAAGCGCGGTGTCCGTCCAGTTAAAGGCAGTCCCGCGGCGGTCCTCACCCGTAACCAGCCTGATAACTCCGCCCTCCGTCCATTGCGTCGCGGCGGTAGGCTTGGCATCCTCGGACTTTGTATATCCTATATAAATCACGTCGTCCTGGTAGTCGATGTCAAAGTCCGTGGCGGCGGTAAAGAGTGATCCGCCAAAGGCATTGGTGATACCCGTATCAATGGTCCTCACGAGCGTGCCGTCCTTAACGTCAACCACAAAGAGTTTCAGATTCTGGTCGGAGTAGCCTTTGAACTGGCGCTCCACTGTATCTATCGGACCGGTGGGACCGGACACGAAGATCGCGAACCATCTGCCGTTCCTGTCCTTGTCCGGCAAATTGGCGTATTCCGTGCTTCTCGCATTTATCCTGATTATGGCCGGGCCGGTTGACGCAAACCCCAGGCCGGGAGCGGAAAACTCCCAGAGAAGTTCCGGGTTTTCGAGGTCTGTTATATCA
>JAYWMP010000277.1:0-3607 GCA_035873255.1 Nitrospirota bacterium | reverse complement strand
ATTACTCATTAAAGTTCAGGCAGATACTTGTCGATGAATACCAGGATACCAACAGACTTCAGTCGGAGATTATTGATTTGTCCACGGGAGAAGACAGGAACCTGACGGTTGTCGGAGATGACGCCCAGTCGATATATTCATTCAGGGGGGCGGATTTCGAGAATATCCTCACATTCCCCGAAAAATATACGGATGCGGCCATATTCAGACTGACCACAAACTACCGGTCAACGCCCCAGATACTTCACCTGGCAAACAGGATCATAGCCAACAACAGCAGGCAATTCCGGAAAGAGCTGCATACCGCGCTGAAACCGGGTGAAACTCCCAGTGTCGTGCCCCTGAAAGACGCCTTTGAACAGGCGGAGTTTGTCTCCTCCGTTATTATGGATATGAATACAGACGGAGGGTCTTTTGATGATATCGCTGTGCTTTACCGCTCCCATTACCTGTCGATGGAGCTGCAGATGGAGTTTCAGCGGAGGGGGATACCCTTTGAGGTGAGGTCAGGGCTGAAGTTTTTCGAACAGGCGCATATCAAGGATATTCTCTCTTTCGTGAAGGTTATTGTAAACCAGCATGATGAAATAAGCTGGAAGAGGATTCTGAAACTTATACCCGGGATCGGGAATATAACGGCCGGGAAAGTATGGAACCACATCCATGCCGCCGAAATGCCGGTTGATTTGATATCCGGCGCCTCCGGGTTCATCCCGAAAAAGGCCGGGGAAGGATTCAATCGCTTTCTGGACGTCCTGAATACGCTCAACAGTTCCGCCGGTCCGAGCGGCCTGGTGCCTTCCGAAGCGATAGATTTCATATTAAGGAACGGGTATGAAGACTTCCTCTACGGTCGTTATCCAAACGCGGAAATGCGTATAGAAGATATTGAACAGATGGCAAGATATTCATTGAGGTATGACTCCATGGAGATGTTCCTGTCGGACCTGACCCTCGATGGTGTGACCGGCGCTGAACCGGAAGGGACTGAAGAACCTGACGGGAGGGTCGTCCTTACAACTATTCATCAGGCGAAGGGGCTGGAATGGGAGGCCGTCTTTATTATAGGCCTGAATGACGGGAGATTTCCGTCTTCGAAATCCCTTAAGAACGATGAGGAGGAAGAGGAAAGAAGGCTTTTTTATGTCGGGGCGACCAGGGCGAAAGAATCTCTTTATCTCTGTTATCCCGTGGCCGCCAGGGAGTGGCATTCAACAGGCTTTCTGAAGCCATCGAGATTCCTGAAGGAACTTCCCGTGGACTGTTTTGAGGAGATCAGAGTTGAAGATGTATAATACTGTCAATAGAAGCAGATAAAAACGTCCGAATAAAAAGGGGTGGAAACAGATGACGATTACAGAGGCGTTCAAGACCGGGTTCAATGTGATAAACAGGCGGTGGCAGCTTGTGGTGGTCCATTTGGGTTTAATGGTGGTCAACTGCCTGTCGATGTTTATTTTTGTGGGATTACCCCTGATAATAGCCCTTATACTGTTTGGGCTTGATATCTCCATGCTGGCCGCCCCGGAAAGTTTTATGAGTATGGTCCACGACCCGGCTGACCTGCTCACAAAGTATCTGGGCCTGGTGCTGGTTATTATAACCAGCATCCTGATCTATATTACGGTGGCTTCGGGATTATGGTTGTACGTATGCGGAGGCGCCGCCGGTGTTATCGGCAGGGCGTTGATTGATCCCTCCTCAAGGTTCAGCCTGCGGGAGTTTTTTACTGAAGCAAAGAAGATGTTCTTTCCCCTGGCGTGGTTCAGTTCTTATATCGCGTTATTATTGATAGCCGCATCCGTCCTGTTTGCTTTGTTCGGTGGCGGGACCATCGCGTTAGTCTCTGCAGCGAGGGCCTGGGGTTCAACTCTCACACTTTTTCTCGGATATTTCTTTTCCCTTGTAGCAATACTGTCTATGCTGGCCGCGGTCCTCATCTTTTTCGCAGTGATAAATTACGGCGTTGCCGGGATTTTCTTTAAGGGCGGCGGCGCGATCAGGACCTTTAATGATACCATGAGGTTTCTCTGGAACAACCAGAACGCCTTCTGGCTTTACGCGCTCTGTTTCTTCGGGTATATTGCCATAAGTTTCAGCTTTATGCTGATGGTTATTCCCTTTAAACTGATACCTGTCGTGGGCGTGGTCATCACCCTGCCTGTCAGGATATTGTTGTCCGTGGTCCAGAGCTATCTCGGCCTTCTTGTCGTCTCAGTTATCTTTGCCTATTATTTTGACGCCGAGATAAAAGGCCCTGAGACAGTCACCGGAATACCGGCGGAACCCGCCGGAGGAGATTCCACTCCTGTTGAAGATATTTCCCCTCCTGAAGTTCCAGCGCAAGAAGAGATTCCAGGGGAGATGGAGGAGAAGAGAGAAATCTGATCCCGAAGGTCTCCTCGAACGCCTCCCTGATCTTTTCCCTGAAACCGTCTTCTTCAAGGCCGGGAAGAACTTCTTCAAGCGCTATCATATACGTCCGTAACTCCGCGACCTTCTCCGCCCCGAATACGCCCCGCAATCTTTCCTCGTTATATCTATAAGGGATGGAGCCCTGCTGTAGTAGTCCGTCACGCCAGCGTTTCTGTGCGGAACCGACCACCTTTCTGTTGTCTATCAGGATTTCCCCGAAAGAACTCGACCGGAAACAGAGCGGGCTCCCGGCCAACACCTTGCCCCTTTCCCTCTTCGCCCTGGTATCAGCCTGAATTCCGGCCTTCAGGAACGCAAGAGAAAACGCCCTGCTTATCTTTCCGTAGCTGTCCAGAAGACTCCCTGAAAAAGGTCCTTCATCCGTTTTGGCGGAGAAACTGTAGGTTAATTCCTTATCATGCAGTATCGCTCTTCCGCCTGTGGGCCTTCTGACCACCGGGATGCCGTTCTCCCCGCAATATTCAGTATTGATATCCGAAGCCTTCTGGAAATGTCCGAGGCTGAGAGAGGGTTTGTCCCACCCGTAGAGCCTTAAGGTTGGAGGTGAATCACCTTTTCTGACAGAGGTTGCTATGGCCTCGTCAAGTGACATATTAAACGATGCGACGCATGGTCCGGAATCAATCAGCCGCCAGATTTTTCTCCCGGCCGCATTATCTTTTGACCACCCGGGAATTACCTATTTCTCCCCTAGTAAAATCTTATGTTTCAGGAGAGAGACTTCTTTTATCTCCCCTTCGAAAACCTTCTGTTCCCCGAACAGGTTTTTCATGAATACCTTTCCATCCTCGGGCCTCATTACGTCGACATTTTCGAGATAAAGCTCTTCCTTCCCATCCCTCAGGATATAAGCGTTGGTCTCACACATTTCAGCACTCCTTCTGTTTTAATATTAACATTCCATTAGCGGAGCACCATTAATTCGATCAATTCCCCTGCTTCTTCCGCCAATTTTAAACTATCAGACCGCCGGTTCCGCCGCCCTGGCTGTAATCTCAGGCATATCCTGAGTATAAAAAATCGGCGGATATGTGTCAAAGGGATAACCACCCGCATTTAAATTGATTGGTTCTTCAGGGAATTGTATGGAGGAGGTGAATGCCGGAGTGGCGGACTGAATGGAGTGGGAGAATTAGAGTGAACTACCCATAAATTTCTCTGAAGAACCATG
>JAYWMP010000268.1:0-4998 GCA_035873255.1 Nitrospirota bacterium | reverse complement strand
GATTTAAAGATTAATCCGGCAGCTTTATAAATGAAAACAAAGGATAAGTAATCAAGATGGATATGACAACAAAAAACAATAATGGTGAAGAAACAGCAGAATATGGCGCAGCGGATATAAAAGTTCTGAAAGGACTCAGCGCCGTCAGAAAAAGACCGGCCATGTACATAGGTTCGACCGGCGCCGACGGGCTGCATCATCTCGTCTACGAAGTGGTTGATAATAGTGTGGATGAAGCGCTTGCGGACTTTTGTACCAGTATCGAAGTGACGCTGCACCATGACGGCAGCTGTACTGTTGTGGATGACGGAAGAGGTATCCCGACCGGCCCTCATCCCGGTGACGCCGAAGGCCGTTCCGCCACGGAAGTTGTTCTCACGGAACTGCATGCCGGCGGCAAATTTGAGTCAAAGGCCTACGCGATATCAGGCGGACTGCATGGAGTCGGTGTCTCTGTGGTCAATGCCCTGTCCGAGTGGTTGGAGGTCAAGATAAAACAGAACGGCGAGGTTTTTGAGCAGCGGTATGAGAGGGGAAAACCGACAGGGCCTTTAACCGTTATCGGCAAGACAAAAAAACGCGGGACGACCGTGACATTTAAACCCGACGCCGAAATATTCGAGGTTACGGATTTCAGCTATGAAGTCCTCTCCGAGAGATTAAGAGAACTGGCCTTTCTGAACAGGGGCCTCATGATAACGGTCCAGGATGAAAGAGCCGACAAAAAGCAGGAATTCCTTTATAAGGGAGGAATCGTATCTTTTGTCGAACATCTGACCAGGAACAAGACGACCCTGCATCCGAAGCCCATATATATGTCAGTGGAAAAGGACGGCATTGTCGCGGAGGTCGCGCTTCAGTATACCGACAGTTATTCAGAGACGATATTCACCTTCGCGAATAATATAAATACAAAAGAAGGCGGCACGCATCTTATCGGGTTCAAGTCCGCCCTTACCAGGACGGCAAACAGCTATGCTTCTTCATCCGGGCTGCTGAAGAACGGCAAAGACAGTCTTTCCGGCGACGATATAAGGGAAGGACTGGCCGCTGTCATAAGCGTCAAACTACCGAATCCCCAGTTTGAGGGGCAGACAAAAATGAAACTCGGAAACAGCGAGGTCAAGGGTATTGTCGAGTCTATAGTGAACGAAACATTATCCGCATACTTTGAGGAGAACCCGGCTATTACCCGGAAGATAATCGAAAAGGCCCTCCAGGCCGCAAGGGCCAGGGACGCAGCCAGGAAGGCGCGGGAGCTGACAAGACGGAAGGGCGCGCTGGAGGACACCGGTCTTCCCGGCAAACTTGCGGACTGTTCCGAGAAAGACCCCGCACTGAGCGAACTCTTTATAGTGGAAGGTGATTCAGCCGGAGGTTCGGCCAAGCAGGGACGCGACCGCCGCGCTCAGGCGATTCTGCCGCTCAGGGGCAAGATACTCAATGTCGAAAAGGCCCGTTTTGACAAAATGCTGAATTCGGAGGAGATACGCATTCTCATTACGGCGCTTGGCACCGGCATCGGCGCGGATGATTTTGATATATCCAAGCTTCGTTACCACAAGGTGATTTTGATGACGGACGCCGATGTTGACGGAGCCCACATCAGAACACTGCTGCTCACTTTTTTCTACCGCCAGATGCTGCAGCTCATCGAACAGGGGTACCTTTACATCGCCCAGCCGCCTCTGTTTAAAGTGAAGAAAGGCAGGACGGACAAATACGTACAGAATGAAGCCGAGATGCAGAATATGCTCTTCGAGCTTGCCGCGGACGAGATAGCGCTTCCGCTAAAGGGAAAGGAGGTCCGGGGTAAAGCACTGGTGCCTTTTCTCAAGCGGATAGTAAATTACGAGAGACTGAAGGAATGGTTCGCGAAAAGGCGCAAGGACCCCCGTATCCTGAAATTTCTGCTTCGCGAAGGGGTCAATAAGGCCCTATTCAAGGAAAAAGATGCGTTGGTGGGGCTTCTGGAGAGGCTGAAGTCTAATATACCGGACGTTGATACAGGAGAGATATACGAAGACGAGGAGCATGGCGGCTACGGCGTGGAGGTGAAGCGGCGATCAAGCAGGCTTGTGCTGGATACCAACCTCCTGTTGTCACCTGAATTCAGGGAACTGGAGACTCTACAGAATTATATAGATGACCTGGGCCAGCCCCCATATAAAGTTATACAGAAAGACACAGAGAAAGAGATGACGTCGACAACCGAAATATTAAGTCATGTCTTTGCCGTAGCGCGCAAAGGACTGTCGATTCAGAGATACAAGGGTCTCGGCGAGATGAATCCTCAGCAGCTCTGGGAGACCACGATGGACTCCGACAAGAGGACACTGCTTCAGGTCACAATAGAAGACATGGTTGAAGCGGAAGAGATGTTTACAACTCTTATGGGCGACCAGGTGGAGCCGAGGAAGAATTTCATAGTAAAGCATGCGCTTGAGGCCAGGAATATAGATATTTAGAGGAGATGGAATGTCGAAAGTACCGGTAAATATAATAGATGAGATGAAGGTCAGTTATCTTGATTACGCGATGAGCGTGATCATAGGCAGGGCGCTTCCCGAGGTGAGGGACGGACTGAAACCGGTTCAGAGGAGGATACTCTACGCGATGTTCAGAGAGGGCCTCCTGCCCGGAAAAAAATATTCCAAATGCGCGGGTGTTGTGGGAGAGGTGCTGAAAAAGTATCATCCCCATGGTGACACCGCCGTGTATGACGCGCTTGTCCGGCTGGCCCAGGACTTTAATATGAGATACACTCACGTGGACGGACAGGGGAACTTCGGATCCATTGACGGCGACCCTGCCGCGGCATACAGATATACAGAAGCGAAGCTTGCGAAGATCGCAGAAGAACTGCTGGCCGATATAGACAAGGAGACAGTCGACTTCAGCCCTAATTTCGATGAGACCACGGAAGAACCCAGGGTGCTTCCCTCAAAGATTCCGAATCTGCTTATAAACGGTTCCTCGGGCATTGCCGTCGGCATGGCCACAAACATACCGCCCCATAACCTTGGAGAGATTGTCGAAGGCCTGCTGATGCTCCTTGAAAAGCCTAATACCAATGTCGAGGAACTGATGACGGTCATAACCGGGCCGGATTTTCCGACAGGCGGGTTAATCCACGGCGTGGAAGGGATAAAGTCTGCTTATTCCAATGGCAAGGGCCTGATAAAAATACGGGCGCGAGCGAGGATAGAAAAGGAGCATAGGGGAAACGAGAATATCATCATTACCGAAATCCCGTACCAGGTGAACAAGCAGAATCTTGTGAAGAAGATAGCAGAGCTTGTAAGGGAGAAGAAGATAGAGGGAATATCCGACCTGAGAGATGAGTCCGACAGGGATGGCATAAGGGTGGTGCTTGAACTCAAACGCGGCGAGATGGCGCAGGTTACCCTCAACAACCTCTATAAACATACACAGCTGGAGACGACCTTCGGCATAATAATGCTCGCCCTGGTATCGGGCCAGCCGCGTATCCTCAGCCTGAAGAAGATGCTCAGTCATTTCCTGCTGCACAGGCGCGATGTCGTGCGCAGAAGGACAAAATATGAACTCAGAAAGGCCGAGGAAAGGGCCCATATCCTCGAAGGTTTAAAGATAGCCCTTGACCATATCGATGAGATCATTGCGCTGATCAGGGCGTCAAACAGTCCGGGAGAGGCGAAAGATAGCCTGATGAGCGAATATCCGCTCTCGGAGATTCAGGCCCAGGCAATTCTGGACATGAAGCTCCAGAGGCTGACCGGGCTTGAACGTGACAAGATAATATCGGAATACGAGACACTGCTCAAGGAAATAGAAAGATTACGGTCGATCCTGGGAAGCGAGATGCTTGTTTCCGGGATAATCAAAGAGGAACTCCTCAATATTAAAACAAAATATGCCGACGAACGGAAGACAGAAATAACCGAAGCGATAAGCGACATAACCATTGAGGACCTTATAACAGAGGAAGAGATGGTCATCACCCTGTCACACACCGGCTATATCAAGAGAAATCCTTTAAGCGCATACCGCAGCCAGAGACGGGGCGGCAAGGGGCTTATCGGCATGGAGACGAAAGAGGCCGATTTTGTCGAAGCCCTTTTTATCGGCTCAACTCATGATTATATGCTCTTCTTCTCCAATCTGGGCAGGCTTTACTGGCTGAAGATATATCAACTCCCCGAGGCAGGTCGCGCGGCAAAGGGCAAGGCGCTGGTCAACCTGTTACAGCTTTCCGAGGGTGAGTTTATATCCACGGCCCTGCCGGTGCGGAATTTCAACGAAGGGTACCTGGTGATGTTTACAAAGAAAGGCATAGTTAAGAAAACAGCGCTTGCAGCCTACAGCAACCCGAGGGGCAAGGGAATAATCGCGATATCCCTGAAAGACAAAGACGAACTGATCGCGGTCAGGAGAACAACGGGTAAAGACGACCTGATAATCGGGACGCGGAACGGACTGGCCATAAAATTCAACGAAGAGGACGTCAGGGATACGGGACGGACATCAAAGGGTGTGCGTGGAATACGGTTGCGCGCAAAAGATGAGGTGGTTGCGGCCGAAGTGGCGGAAGAAAAAGCGGCGATTCTCACTGTGGCGGAAAACGGTTTTGGAAAAAGGACGAAGGTAGCGGGCTATCCTCTCCAGGGCAGGGGAGGCAAAGGGGTTATATCCATAAAGCTCACCGCAAAGGGCGGTAAAGTAGCTGGTATTCTTCAGGTGAAGGATGAAGACGAGGTGGTCATGATCACCGGAAGCGGGAAGCTCATAAGGACGACCGCCCAGAATATATCGATGCACGGCAGGAATACACAGGGAGTAAAAGTTATGGATACGACCGATAAAATTGTGAGCCTTGCAAAGGTAGTTGAGAAAGATTAGTAATGAAACGGTTTCATTAATTATGCAGGGGCAGGGTTCAACCCCTGCCTGGATAGCCTGCCAGGATACAGTCAATTATCAAAAAATTGTTATTATATGAAAGATTTGATTGTCCTG
>JAYWMP010000247.1:0-15511 GCA_035873255.1 Nitrospirota bacterium | reverse complement strand
TTTTTGGGCGTTCAAAAGAATGAACCGGGGTAAGGGGCGGAGCCCCATTTTAATTTCCATTTTTTATTTTCGTCATGCTCGAAGCCTGCTCTCGACTCCGATCGGGGGTCTTCGGGCGTCCAGAATTACTTTTTAATCAGCTTTGGTTTGTCCCTCTTTGCATTAACGACGCATAAAAATCCAAAAGGTTCTTTAAAGGGATTTATTAATTGATGGGGCGTATCCGGAGATATGTAGATCGTATCCATAAAACCCATCTTCCTTTTTGTCCTGCCGGTAAGCACAATGCCTTCACCTTTAACGCATATCACCACATGCTCATGTCTGTGTTTTTCGAGACTGCTGTTTCCTTCAGGGGAAATTTCGAAATATCTTATCTGAAATTTTGCTGACTCGCCGTGTGAACCGATCAGCACCCTTCTGATTATACCGGCCCATTCATCACCTTTATTTTTGTATGGAGCGTCTTTAATCCCGCGCCATCTGAAATCGCCTTTATGTTTATAAAAGGCTGTACGGTTCAGTCTCTTGCCCTCGGGTTTATTGCTTTCTATTTCACAGAATGAATTTTCCTCAGGCTTCTTTTTTCTCGCCAATTAAAGACTCCTTATTAAATCAGTCAAATGTTATTACGGCCTTGAGGGAATTCTCCGCCCTGGAGGTCAGCCTGAACGCCTCATCCGTCTTTTCTATCGGGAACCTGTGTGTAATGAGCTTGTCCGCTGATATAACACCTTTTTCTATAAATTCAAGGGCGTCGGCAGTATCGGTCGGTCCGCATGAATAGCTTGTTATGATGTTTATGTCATTAAAATAGAGGCGGTTCGGGTCTAAAATCAATTTTTCACCGGGCCTTGCGGGAGTAAAAAAGAGCACCTTCCCGCCGGGCCTGACACATTCCAGCCCCTGCATCATTACCTCCGCGCTGTTAGGTCCGACTATGACAAGCTCCGCCATATCACCGCCTGTGATCTCTCTCAGTCCATCGCGCAGGCTCTCTACTGATACGTCTATAACCGCGTCGGCGCCGTATTCAAGCGCTTTGTTCAGCCTGAATTTTACCATGTCCGCGCCGATCACCCGGCGGGCCCCATACTCTTGTGCCAATAACAGGTTAATCAGGCCCATAACGCCGAGTCAGATAATGAGGACTGTATCACCTCGAATTATCTTTGACCTCCTTAATCCTTTCACAACGCAGGCGGTCGGCTCGACCAGAGTGCCGTCCTCAAAGCTGAGGTATTCAGAGAGCGCAAGGGTGTCATTTTCGAGATTTATCGACGGGATTAATATGTATTCCGAGATGCCTCCCGGGATTATCGCCGAACTTTTCCATACGGGACATTGTACATAATCGCCCCGCCTGCAGAAGCCGCAGGTGAAGCAGGGCGCATGATGGTGCACAAAGACCCTGTCGCCTTTTTTAAAGGAGGTGACCTTGCTGCCTGTATCTACAATTTCGCCCGCCGGCTCATGGCCTATAACCAGGGGCGCTTTTTTCTCGATATACCACTGCATGACATCACCCGAGCAGATGCCGCATGCCTTTGTTTTGAGCAGGGCGTCTTCCGGGCCTATTTCAGGCGCCGGCAGATCTTCGGTCCTGATATCGTCAAAGCTGTATAGTTTAGCAACCTTCATCTTTTATTCCCTGACATGGGGGCCGGGATAAAAGCAGGGCGTTCAGGGGACGATAGCATATTTTATCCCTATACCCCTGGACAGTTTACTGAAGGCATCGCCTGTCTCTTTCAGGGAATAAGTCCCCGAGATTAATTTTTTTACGCCTATCTCCCTGTTTTTCAGAAGAAGAAACGATTTTTTAACATCCCGGGGAGTAAAGTGAAAAGTGCCCCTGAGAGTTATCTCGTCGTAATGAAGTCTGTCAGCGCTGAATTTGACGATGGCGCCCGCCTTGCAGCCCCCGAATAATATGACCGTCCCGCCTCTTCTGACATAATTGACTGTAGACTCCCATATTTCAGGCCGGCCGGTACATTCAAAGACATAATCCGCGCCGGTCCCCCCGGTGAAATCCCGTACGAACCGGGTTGATTCCGGACTCTGGAAGACAAGGTCCGCGCCTGATTTTTTTGCTGATTTGAGCCTTTCTTCCCCGATGTCTGTTATCAATACTTTCGCGCCTTTTGATTTCGCCAGCATCAGATGGAGAAGCCCGATCGGGCCGGCTCCGATTATGAAAACCGTTTCTCCCTTAGAGATGTTTAAGGGTTCCATGCCGTGGACAACGCATGCCAGTGGTTCGAGAAAGGATGCTTCTTTGAAGCTCAGACCATCCGGCTTTTTAAAGACATTCTGCCGGACTATATGTTTTGGAATCAAAATATATTCGGAAAAAGCCCCGAGGACTTTTGTGGACATAATATTTTCACAGAGGTTGAAGAGCTTACTCCGGCAGTATGAACAGTCAAGGCAAGGAGCGCTGTGGACAGCCGTAACAGCATCTCCTGTTTTAAACTTGCCGGCGCCTTTGCCTTTTGCCGCGACTATGCCCGAGAATTCATGGCCGAAAGGCCCGGGCATGGGGATCAGGGAATGACCCCTGACAAACGCCTTGAGGTCGGTCCCGCAGGTCAGGGCCGCCTTTACTTTTATCAGCAGTTCACCTTCCGAAGGTTCGGGTGTCTCCACCTCCCTGATGTCTATAATCCCGGGTTCTCTTAAAATGGCGGAGAGCAATTATCAGGGCCCCAGTCTTCCGCCGAAAATCTGTCCACCGACGGCGGCAAGTACAAATATAGGTATATAGCGGTAGTCAAGATGTGATAAAATCCTCGCGAGAACTACCATCGGGATCGACAGGTGTATGTACAGGAACCACTTAAAAGAGTATTTTTGTGTCTTGCTCCTGAGATATCCAAACCCGAGGTTAAGGATGAATGTTACGGAAAATATGCTGATTATAATTATAATTTGGGGTGATAACTCCATTTAAAAAAATAACCGAAATATGGCTGGAAGTCAAGTTTTCCCTGTGATGAGGGGATAGAGACGGAAGCTTTGTCATGGGTGCCGGCAAGACGTTTTCGATCAAAAGTTCAACCTGCATGTACAGCCCTTTCCCAGAGATTGAGGGGATTCCTGTCCGCGGATTTGGGATATTGTTTGTTATAATACAGTAAAACGATTAAACTTACCGGACATGATCCAGGCCCCCGGCGGGTTGATATGATAATCCCTGCATCTGGGGTTAAAAAGCCGGAGAGAAGCTTTTTTGTGTATAAAACAGGTTTGATACTGCCCGGCTGCCTAGAGGAGGAGACTTGAGGATAGCGTATTTTGACTGTTTTTCAGGGATCAGCGGCGACATGTGTCTTGGAGCGCTGGTAGACGCTGGTGTGCCGCTTAAGGAGCTTGAGAGCCAATTAAGAAGGCTGCCTGTGAAGGGTTACAGCCTTTCCGAAGAAAAAGTCAGGCGGGCGGGCATTGCGGCGACAAAAGTTGATGTTATACTGAAGCCGGCAGGGAAAGGCAGGCGGGAAACCGCCCCGAAACTGGTTGATATCAGGAGGATAATAGAGGCCTCTTCACTATCGGATAACATCAGGAAAAAAGGTTTTGAAGTCTTCAGCTTACTCTTTGAAGCAGAAGCCAGGGTCCATGGGGAACCAGTTAATAAAGTCCATCTCCACGAACTGGGAGGTATAGACTGCCTGGTCGATATTTTCGGGACATTAATAGGTCTTGATCTGCTTGGTATTGAAAAAATCCATGCGTCGCCCGTAAACCTGGGCGGAGGCTCTGTCGGGACGGCGCACGGCACATTGCCGGTCCCTGCTCCAGCGACCACGGAAATATTAAGGGGCGTGCCTGTATATTCCGCCGGGCCCCCTTTTGAGCTGACCACGCCTACCGGAGCGGCAATACTGAAATCAGTCGCGGAAGAGTTTGGAGAGATGTCTCTGTTTATCCATGAAAAGACAGGTGTCGGCGCCGGGAGTAAGGAGTTTGAGAAGAGGCCCAATATCCTCAGGATTTTCACGGGGGATATGTATCGGAGCCCGGACAGGGAAAAGGTGACTGTAATAGAGACGAATATAGATGATATGAACCCCCAGATATATGAATATATTATCGATAAACTCTTCCAGGAGGGCGCTCTTGATGTCTATATGACGCAGATAATAATGAAGAAGACCCGGCCCGGCGTAAAGTTGAGCGTATTATGTCACGCTGACAGAAGGGACGATCTGATCAGCCTGATACTCCGGGAGTCAACCACGATAGGTGTCCGTTATTATGAAACTTCCAGGGTGACTCTCGGAAGGGAATTGAAAAATCTGCGTACCGGATACGGCAGGGTCGGGGTGAAGATATCCGAATTCAATGATTCCAGCATAAAATATACGCCGGAATACGATGACTGCAGGAAGATCGCAAGTCAAAAGAATATCCCTTTGGTAGAGGTTATTGAAGAGGTAAAAAGGGCGGCAAGGGGCGGAAAGAAAAAGAAGACTGAATGAACCTCGCCGTTATTATTCAGGCGCTCCTTGCTATCCCGATCAGTCCGAAGAGCTTCAGGTCTATATAGTTGCCCGCTGCCTGCAGAGCATAAAGCGTCGCTGCTACTCGGTCCTCGGGCACTGTCAGCACTTCTATCTCCTCTGTTTCATCACTCTCCGCTTCTCCGGAAAAAGTCAGGCCGGTTGCGACAAACACAGCCAGTATTTCGGACGTCAAACCGGAAGACATCGGCCCTTTAATCAGAAACTTCATCCTGGCGGCGGCATACCCGGTCTCTTCCAGCAGTTCCCTTGCCGCTGCCTCTTCCAGTGATTCTCCTGTTTCACAGAGCCCGGCGGGCAATTCGATAACGTATCCATTTACCGGTGGACGGAACTGTCTTATCAGCAGGACTTCGTTATTGTCCGTGAATGGAACGATTGCGACTACTCCAGGGCAGTTTACCCTGTCGACCGACTCCCATTCCCATATCTTCCCTGCTGCGCCCTGCTGCGTTTGCTGACCGGATGGGTCGTGCGGCTCCCCTCCTGAAGGCGTGTACTTAATAAGGGACGATCTGAGAAACTTACCCTCCCAGAGGGGTTTTTTGCTTATTATCTTCATTTATCACTATCCCCGGAACATAAACTTTCGGCTTTTTTAAAGAGTGCGTCCAGTCTTCTCGTCTTCTCTGCGATCTCTTCCAGTACCTCTGTCAACGCCGGCATCTTCAGCGTGTCAGCCTTCTTCGACCATTCAGCGTAGGTATCCGCGTGACCTGCATTATGTTCCGCCCAGTGACCAATCAGGTGTTTGAGTTTTTCTATATCATCCATTGCGCCTCCTCGTGTTTTATCCAAAAATACAGTCCATTGAAATGTATTCTCCCATGGCGAATAAAAAAAACCACGAGAGATTCAGCCCGGAGTTTGCTCCGTCGCCGACCTTCGCAGCTTTTGATTTCTGGAAAATAGTAATATAAAAAATGGGGCCATTTCAAGTTTGTTAAGGCTTCAATACCCCGTAGCCTCCGTCGTGGAGAAGTTTGTTTGCTGATTGTCCTGTCGGAATCCGCCGGGATATCGCATGAAATTCATTAGCAATAAGGGGGAAAATCGTCCTTTGCGCGGCTGAGTTATTGACCCTGGAGATGAATCGGGCGAGAAAATTCCACCCGGAGTTTTCCGGAATGGCCGCTGTTTTTTATCCGGAGATCGCCTGACGGCGGTGGAAGACCTTTTTCTGTCACCAGAGGTCCTGTTTTTACCTGAATTCGTTATGCCGGCGTTTCGTCTTTTTTGGCCTCTTCTTTGGTCTCTTCCTTGAATATCTCGATGATACTTCTGATTCTGATACCTGCCTGCTTAAGGGCCTTCTGTATATCAGGCAGTTTGGCATCTTCTACTTTCAGGATAAAGTTGCTGTTCACTTTCAGACCTCCATTATCTCTTTTTCCTTGTTAGCTAATACCTCGTCTATCTTCTTTATAAATGAATCAGTAATCTTCTGTATCTCTTCATGTTCTTTTTTTGCGTCATCCTCACTGAGATGCTTTTCCTTCTCAAGTTTCTTCAGTTCCTCGTTGGCATCCCTTCTTATGTTGCGAATCGCTATCTTGGCGTCCTCAGCTCTTTTTTTGACCAGCTTGACCAGCTGCTTTCTCCTTTCTTCCGTGAGCATGGGTATGGAGATCCTGATAGTCTTGCCGTCGTTTATCGGTGTCAGCCCAAGGTCTGATTTTAGTATGGTCTTTTCAATGTCGGATATAATGCGCTGTTCCCAGGGTTGTATCGCTATCTGCCGGCTATCGGGTATGCTGAGGCTTGCCAGCTGCTCAAGGGGAGTTATTGTGCCGTAATAATCCACTGTCATTCCGTCAAGAAGGGCGAGCGAAGCCCTGCCGGTCCTGACTGTGGAGAATTCTTTTTTCAGCACGTCGATAGTGCTGTTCATCCTCTCATTTGTTTTTCTTTTTAGCTCCTGCTGCATCTTCCTTCCTTATGATGGTTCCTACTTTTTTTCCTTCCATCACCTTTCTGATGTTGCCTTTGCCTCTTAAATTAAATACCACAATCGGCAGGTTGTTGTCCATACATAGAGTGATGGCGGTCGAGTCCATGACGGCCAGGCCTTTCCTGAGCACTTCCATATAAGTAAGTTCCGTGTATTTTTTAGCATCCGGGTGTGTTACAGGATCGGCGGAATATACGCCATCGACCTTGGTCCCCTTCAGGATAACGTCCGCGCCTATTTCCATGGCCCTCAGGGCGGCCGCCGTGTCAGTCGTAAAATAAGGGTTGCCGGTGCCGGCCGCGAAAATAACCACTCTTCCCTTTTCAAGGTGTCTCACCGCTTTGCGCCTTATATAGGGTTCAGCAAGCTCTCTCATCTCTATAGCGGACTGGACCCTGGTCGGGATGTTATGTTTTTCAAGGGTATTCTGGAGCGCCAGGGCATTGATCACAGTCGCAAGCATCCCCATATAGTCGGCGGTCGCCCTTTCCATTCCTTCCAGACTGGCCTGTACGCCTCTGAATATGTTGCCGCCGCCGATCACTACACTGATCTGCACACCCATTGAAACGATCATTTTTATTTCCGTCGCCATGAAATCCACGGTTGCGGCATCAATGCCGTACCCTTTGTCTCCCATGACGGCTTCGCCACTGAGCTTGAGCAGAATTCTGTTGTATTTAGCCGGCATTAATTCATCGTCCCTGAATCACCAAGCTGAAATCTCGAGAATCTCCTGACGATTATATTTTCGCCCAGCTTCGCAACTTTTTCAGCGATAATATCCTTCACCTTTTTCTTCTGGTCCGGGTCTTTTACAAATGTCTGCTCCAGCAGACAGGTTTCCGAGAAAAATTTATCCAGTTTGCCCTCGACTATTTTTTCGATCACCTGTGGGGGCTTGCCGGAAACCTGCGCCATATATATCCCTTTTTCTCTTTCGATCACGTCCTCCGGGATTTCCTCTCTCGAAACACAGGCCGGATTTGTCGCTGCTATATGCATGGCGATGTCTTTTACCAGTTCCCTGAAATCATCGGTCCTCGCTACGAAATCGGTTTCACAGTTAACCTCAACCATTACACCTAATCTGTCCATATGAATGTATGAACCGATAATCCCTTCCGATGCGCTGCGCCCCGCTTTTTTTGCCGCTGACGCAAGGCCTTTTTTTCTCAGAACATCTATCGCCTTTTCGAAATCTCCTGAACTCTCCGACAGCGCCTTTTTGCACTCCATCATACCGACGCCGGTCTTTTCCCGGAGGTCTTTCACCATGCCGGCTGAAATCGTTGTCATTCCGCCACCTCCGCTATTTTAGCCGGAGCCGCCGCCTGAACCGCCGCCGCTTCAGCCGCTGCTGCTGCTTCAGCTTCTTCCGCCAGTATCTTTTCTTCCATGGCCACCTTTTCAGCCTCTTCCCTGGCCTTTTTATTCAGAACTTCCCTGCCTTCCATAACGGCATCCGCGATCTTTGATGTCAACAGCTTAATGGCCCTGATCGCATCGTCATTCCCCGGGATTACATGATCTATTTCGTCCGGGTCGCAGTTTGTATCAACAACGGCAACTATCGGTATCGCCAGTTTGTTTGCTTCCGCCACCCCGATCTTCTCTTTTTTGGGGTCAATAATAAATATTATCCCCGGAAGTTCCTTCATGTCTTTAATGCCCGAGAAATTCCTGCTGAGCTTCTCTCTTTCCTTCTCAAATGAGGCCGCCTCTTTCTTGGTAAGCAGATCCAGTGTGCCGTCTTCCTTCATGGCCTCTATTTTCTTCAGCCTTTCTATGCTCTTCCTGATGGTAAGAAAATTTGTCAGCATACCGCCGAGCCATCTCTGGTTAATATAAAAAGCGGATGCCTTCTGCGCCTCTTCAAAGATTGAATCCTGGGCCTGTTTTTTTGTGCCTACCAAAAGCACTCCCGCACCGGTTGAGGCGACTTGCCGGACATAACTATAGGCGCTTTCCAGCCCCTTTAAGGTCTTCTGCAAGTCGATTATATATATGCCATTTCTCTCACCGAAGATATATTTTTTCATCTTCGGATTCCATCGTTTTACCTGATGGCCGAAATGCACTCCCGCCTCAAGCAGCTCTTTCATCGTAACTACCATTGTTGTGTCCTCCTGTGGTTTTTTCCTCCGCCTGTTCCGCTCAACCCAAGGGGGACCATAAAGCAGAACTCAAACCGGCGTGTGAATTTTTCTGAAAATGCCTTTTCAGTGAATTAAAAATACTAACACAGGGGAGCCTTTTTTTCAAGGCGCTGCCGACGACATTTTTGAAATCCCCCTTCATGCCCATTTCGAGTAAAGGGAGATTGTTTGTAGTTGGTTTTCTATAACTTTAAGAGTAACCCCCTCAGTCCCCCTGACGTAAACTTATCCTTACCCACGTTCAGGTCTGGATACAAGGGCTACTGTGTAACTGAAAGGGGTTATAATTATTGTCAGCAGGTATTGCCTTCCGTCCTGGTCTTCTGTTTCCAGGCTTTAACGCTCTGCGCCATGCCTTTCAGTGCTTTTGTCTCTGAACGTTGAACGTTTTTTATCCGTTACGCTATGCGCTTTGCTCTCTGCGCTATGCTTTTTATCGGACAGACCCTAATTATCGAATTTCAATCAATAAAATGATTTATTTCTTGACTTTCCTTAAAATTGTAATTATAGTATTACTTAATAGACACGAATTGAGATTGTTCGTTTTTTATCCGAATGGTTTTTTCCGGATATATCTTCAATGTCCGCATTCCATGGCGCAAGGAGAAGTCCCGGTGAAGAGGTTGATATCGAATACTGCTTTGATTGCCGATAAGAGCAGGCAGTTTCTGGTTTATGCCGGAATCCTCCTGCGACGACTGGGATATCAGGTGTATTTGGCCGGCAATGGACCGGAAGCAGTAAGTCTGGCCAGGGAACTGAAACCCGACATCGTTTTACTGGATCATACACTGCCCCCGACCGACGGGGCGTCATGTCTGGGCATAATCCGTAATGACAATGAACTCAGTCGCATTCCGGTGCTTATTATTGCTTCGTATGTTGATGAATCGGTTATAGGTCAATACGAAAAGCTGGGCTGCTGCGGTCTGTTACGAAAACCCGTCAATATTCCTGAATTTTACAGCGCCATACTTGGATGCAGGAGAAATGAAGAAGCGCGAAAGACTATAAGGGTTTCATTGAGTCTGAAGGTTTCGGTCAATTGCAGGGATAAGAGCCTGGATTTGTACGCGCTGACACTGTCCGCGGAAGGGATGTTTCTGAGAACAATCGATCCGTTTGACGCCGGCATGGAGATGAAGCTGGTCTTTAGTATTGATGACAGGGACCCGGTTGAATTAAAAGGCACGGTAAGATATGTCAATCAATTAACCAGGGAGCTGGAACATGAGCCGGGAATGGGCATTAAGTTTCTCGACATTTCCGAGGATGTAAGATGCAGGATATCCTGCTTTATCATAAAGCAGCTGGCGGAGGATTTTATCCTGGAACCGGGTGATATTAATGAAGAAGCCTGATCCGGGTGCGTTGACTATTGACCGAAAGACATATATATCTTCCGGTCAATGAACCGGGCCTGAAAAAATCAGTGTTTCAACCTCTTTTTTAATTGCCGAAGTCGGAATACCCCCGTGAATCTTCAGGGAACCGTTAATCAGGATAACAGGCGCGTCAATGGCCCCCTGCCTTAAAAGCTCGATAATATCATTAAAATATTCATCATCCTCAAGCAGAAAGAGATCAATATATTCAACCGATACCATGGACGGATAAGAATAATACAATTCACTCTTGAGTTCATCAACAAGCAATTTGTTTGTCGCAGGCTGCTGGAACGATTTATCAGTCAGGATGATATCATTTGCCGAGTTGTCCAGTATTTGAACGTGAACTCTCTGTATCATTATAGGCTACCTCCAATTTTATGAGTTGATCAACATATTGTCGATCAGACACGTGTCCCCTAATCGAACGGCTACCGCAATCAGAACCTCACCCTGTATAATGTCAACTTCATCCAGAGTCCAGGGGTCATAAACAGCGGCATAATCAATCCGAGTGACCAGCGCCTCTCCCGAAATTATTTTTATCATTAAATCTTTTATCTCATCTATTCTGATTATACCAGATTTGATTGCGTCAGACGCTTCGTTCAGGCATCTGGATAAAACCCGGGCCGCCCGGCGCTGTTCTTTATCAAGATAAAGGTTTCTGGAACTCATCGCCAGGCCGTCGTCTTCCCTGACAGTAGGGCAGACCACGATATCCAGATCAAAGTCCAGGTCTTTCACCATCCTCTTTATAATAACTGTCTGCTGAAAGTCTTTCTGTCCGAAATAGGCCCGCGTCGGATCCACGATATTAAAAAGCTTCGCCACAACCGTAGTCACTCCCCTGAAATGTCCCGGCCTGAAACCGCCGCAGAGTTTTTCAGAGATTATATCTACATTAATATAAGTTGAAAATCCGCCGGAATAAAGAAGAGACAAGTCGGGCAGAAAAAGGACATCAATCCCTTCATTCCGAAGTTTTTTTATATCGTTTTCGATGTCCCTTGGATATTTTTCAAAGTCTTCCGACGGACCGAATTGCATTGGATTGACGAAGATGCTCGCCACCGCTATATCATTTTCCCTGCGCGCTCTCTGCAGAAGACTCAAGTGTCCATCATGGAGAGCGCCCATTGTCGGAACGAATCCTATCGTCCTGCCTTGCAGCAGGTGTTTCCGACAGGCATCACGCGCCGCGCGCGGTATTTCGATTATTTCCATATCTCTACCCGTCATTCGGCCTACCTATTTCATGCAATAATTCCTTCAGCAGCTCCTTCTCCCCGACTTTTTTAATGATCTTTCCCTTTCTGAAGAGAATCCCTCCGTCCTTGCCGCCTGCTATCCCTATATCGGCTTCCCTCGCCTCTCCAGGTCCGTTCACGACACAACCCATGACGGCAACAGTTAACGGCCTGTCAATATTCTTGAGGTATGTCTCGACTTTAGCCGCCAGTCCTCTGATATTGATTTCGCACCTGCCGCAGGTCGGACAGGAGATGATGTCCGCGCCCTTTTCCCTCAGGCCTAATGATTTGAGGATTTGATACGCGACCCTGATCTCTTCAACAGGAGCGGCTGTAAGGGAGACCCTTATAGTATCGCCAATCCCCCCGAACAGGAGTATGCCGAGCCCGACCGAGCTCTTTATTATCCCGGTAAAAGCCGGTCCTGCCTCAGATATCCCGATATGTAGAGGATATCTGAATCTGCGGGCGAAAAGCCTGTATGCCTCGACAGTGGCCGGTACATTCGATGCCTTGAGAGAGACTTTTATTTGCCTGAAACTTAATGCCTCAAGAATGTTTATATGCTCAATTGCGCTCTCAACGAGTGCTTCAGGCGTTGGCCGACCGTATTTCCGCAGAAGTTTCTTCGATAATGAGCCGGCGTTAACGCCGATTCTGATCGGAATATTGTTGCTGCCGCATGCCGAAACAACCTCGGCGACTTTCCATTTAGCTCCTATATTCCCCGGATTGATTCTCAGTCCGTCTACATTCTGTTTAACGGCTTCCAGCGCCAGCCTCCAGTCAAAGTGTATATCGGCGATAACGGGAACAGGGACAGACTCCTTAATTCTGCCGAGGGCGCTTGCAGCTTCCGCGTCAGGTACCGCTATCCTCACTATTTCACAGCCTGCGGCGGCAAGGGATTTTATCTGCCTTACCGTGGATTTTACATCCCTTGTGTCTGTTTTTGTCATCGACTGGACAATAATCGGGCTGTCGCCTCCGATCTGAACGCCGCCGACAGAAATTTTCCTGGTTTTCTTACGATGTTCCATCATCCGGGGATTCTTCTCTGGTCTTATCCTTTATCGCCTGTTTTCTCATCCGGTAAAGCCTTACAGCATCCATGTGTTCCTGTACCGTAACGGAAAATCTATGGGTTATGTTGTCTTTTGATACAAAAAAGAGATACGGCGCGTCTGCCGGATACAGTGCCGCCTTTATTGATTTAAGACCTGGGGAAGCTATCGGGCCGGGTGGCAAACCCTTGAAAGCATATGTATTGTACGGCGTTTTCCGGAGCAGGTCGGCCCTCGTTATCTTTTCCCTGAAGCTCTTTACCCCGTAAATGGCCGTGGGGTCGGCCTGGAGGCGCATCTTCTTCTTAAGCCTGTTGTGGTAAACAGCGGCTATCAGCGGCCTTTCAGAATCCACAATCGCCTCTTTTTCTATGATAGAAGCCAGTGTTAATACTTCATTTTCAGTCATTCCAAGCTCAACAGTCCTTAAAACAAGTTCTCCTGAATACTTCTCGCGCATCCTGTCTATCATTATGCCGACAGCCTCTTCCGGTTTTATTCCCTTCGGTATTTTATATGTATCAGGGAAGATATACCCTTCAATTGTCAGGCTCTCAATATCATGCAAGGCCAGAAAATCCGGATTTCTTGCGAGATGAAAGAAAGCGTCCCTGGTCATCAAGCCCGCCTCGGCAAGTTTCTCCGATATCTCGATCAGGGAATCCCCTTCCACTATCCGGATTTGACAGACGATTATCTGTCCCTCAAGTATCATCCGGAAAATATCGGCGGGACTCATATTGCTCCGCATCGAATAATATCCCGCCCTGATCTTCCTGTCGGCGCCGGTCAGCCTTCCAATCAGCAGCAGGATATTCCTGTCACGGATTAATTTCTTATTGTAAAGTATCTCTATCGCCTGCCTGAATGTCGCGCCTTTCGGGATCTCGATCTCGAAATATTTATTACTGTTCTGCATGGGCACAAGCATAACCAGGGCTATATAGAAGCACGCGGTAAGGAATGTGCAGGCAATAATTATTGTCAGATTTTTTCTCATATTATTTTAGGATGCCAAAACCAGCGGTTAAATGCAACTGACGGAATGCCCGGCCTTTAATGGCGCCGGTCGGTTTTCCAGTTCGTTTCAGCCCGAATTATCCGCGGCTTTGAGAGAGGGGCGGGAGACCTCCGGTAAAAGTATATTGAGGTTTCTGCGGGACGACATGCTTTATTAAAGGGATAAAATAAAGCGGGGGATGTCCCCCGCTTTATCCGGTCATCTTATACTCCTGGGGCTTAGTACATTCCGCCCATTCCACCCATTCCGCCCATTCCGCCCGGAGGCATTGCCGGCATTTCAGCCTTTTCTTCAGGTGCGTCTGTAATCATAACCGACGTGGTCAGCATCAGAGATGCGACAGACGCAGCATTCTGAAGCGCGTACCTGGTCACCTTTGTTGGGTCGATAATGCCTGCTTCCAGCATCTCGACATACTCTTCCGTAGCGGCATTAAACCCATAGGTCAGGTCGGTTGAGTTTTTGACTTTCTCAACGATTACCGAGCCTTCAAGGCCCGTGTTGTTGACGATCTGGCGGATCGGCTCTTCAAGCGCCCTTTTTATGATCTCAACTCCTACCTTCTGGTCATGCTGGTCGAGTTTGAGGTCATTCAGCACCTTGACGCATCTCAGCATGGCCACGCCGCCGCCGGCTACCACACCTTCTTCAACAGCAGCCCTGGTTGCGTGGAGTGCATCCTCAACCCTTGCCTTTTTCTCTTTCATTTCTATCTCTGTTGCGGCGCCGACATTAATAACGGCCACTCCGCCGACAATTTTAGCAAGGCGCTCCTGCAGCTTTTCCCTGTCATAATCCGAGGTGGTTTCTTCGATCTGCGCCTTGATCTGTTTTACCCTTCCCTGAATTTTGGCCGTGTCTCCGGCTCCCTCAACGATCGTTGTGTTTTCTTTGTCTATCGTGATCTTTTTTGCCCTTCCGAGATCATCAATAGTTATGCTCTCGAGTTTAAGTCCAAGGTCCTCTGATATCACAGTGCCGCCGGTAAGGATGGCGATATCTTCGAGCATTGCCTTGCGCCTGTCGCCAAATCCCGGGGCCTTTACAGCGCCTATCTGTATTGTGCCTCTTAATTTGTTGACAACGAGTGTGGCAAGCGCTTCGCCTTCAACTTCCTCCGCGATGATCAGGAGGGGTTTGCCCAGCTTCGCTGTCTGTTCCAGGATAGGGAGAAGATCTTTCATTGAAGAAATCTTCTTTTCATTGATCAGGATGAAGACGTCTTCCAGCACGCATTCCATTCTTTCAGGATCGGTCACGAAATACGGTGAGGAGTACCCCCTGTCAAACTGCATTCCCTCGACAACATCGAGTGAAGTCGCCATGCTTTTTGCTTCTTCAACCGTGATTACGCCGTCTTTTCCTACCTTGTCCATGGCCTCAGCGATAAGCTCACCGATTGACGGGTCGTTATTCGCCGATATGGTTCCTACCTGGGCGATCTCTTTTTTATCCTGAACAGGCTTGCTGATTTTTTTGAGTTCTCCTATTACTTTTTCTACCGCAATCTCTATACCCCTTTTAATATCCATGGGATTGGCGCCGGCCACCACATGCTTTATGCCGCCGCTGTATATGGCCTGGGCAAGAACCGTCGCTGTTGTTGTGCCGTCTCCGGCTACGTCGGACGTCTTGCTGGCCACTTCCCTCACCATCTGGGCGCCCATATTCTCATAAGGATCTTTCAGCTCAATCTCTTTTGCTACGGTTACGCCGTCTTTTGTTATGGTTGGCGCACCGTATTTCTTGTCTATTATTACGTTTTTACCTTTTGGTCCGAGAGTCGCCTTAACCGCGTTCGTCAGCTGGTTAATACCACTTAATATCGAGCTTCTCGCTGCTTCATCAAAAAGAAGCTGTTTTGCCATTTTTATCCTCCTTTACTGTTCGTAAATAATTGTTTTATTTTTCGATGATGCCCAGAATGTCTTCTTCCTTGATAATCAAATATTCATTGCCGTCGATGTTTACTTTTGAGCCTGAATATTTGTCAAAGAGAATAGTGTTTCCGATCTTAATCTCTTTCACTTCCGAACCGACAGCTTCAACGTCACCTTTCTGGGGTTTTTCCTTTGCTGAATCCGGGATATAAAGACCACCGGCTGTCTTTTCACTCTCTTCGGTGTACTTCACAAATACCCTGTCC
>JAYWMP010000244.1:0-6024 GCA_035873255.1 Nitrospirota bacterium | reverse complement strand
AGAAGATTATGAAATTCACGGTCTTTGAGGCCGGAAATATGCAGGAGCACAGCCTTTATATAGGGCACAAGGATCTCTTTAATGTAAAGAGCAGGGCAAAATTTATCCTCTCTGTAGCACACCACAAAGGGAAAGAAACAGGCGTTACTCCGCTGAAGGTATCATGGGCATACTGGGGTGAAGCCGAAGGAGAGGAAGGTGAAGACTGGCGCGAGTTTCTTGCGATAGATAAAACGCAGGGTCTGAGCGCTAATGGAGCGATAGAGCTTATCAAGACGGCTGAAGGTGAGATCAGGGAGAAAGAGATTAACAGTATAAAAAGCCGCTGGATCCGCTGCCGGGTCGAAGAGCCGTTGCCTGTGGGCCCGTCCCGGAAATTGCCTGAACTTAATACCATCACATTTGTGGTGAAGTCTTCAGGGGACAAGCTTATGCCTGACCAGGCATTTAATAACGATATCTCACTTGACATTACTCAGTCCTTCTATCCATTCGGGACAGAGCCCAGGATATTTGATAATTTCTGCGTTGCGAGCAAGGAGATATTTTCTAAAAAGGGCGCAAAGATAAAACTTGACTTCGACCTGGAACCGAGAGGGATTCTGGGAACGCCTGCCGCGATTTATTCCGGGCAGAGGGAATATATAAAGATATTTGCAAGGGGGACTTACGGAAGACTCGTTGAGGTGGAAATCGCTTCTTCTTCTGATTACAGCTCTGACTGGACCGACCATGGTCTGCCGCCGGATACAAAGATAGTCTCTGAAGCAGCGCCCGCTGCCGTGACTGATAATCAGGGATCGAGAGGGAATATTTATGTCTTTGTAACGGCTGAAAACGGCCATCTTGTTGAAAGGTTCTATAACGGATCCCAGTGGCAGTGGCTGGATCATGGAACTCCTGTGGACGGAGTGGAGGTTAAATCCGACCCTTCTGCGATTTATGGTGATGATACAGTCGGTAATATAATAATATCCGTATTTGTTACAGGATCGGACGGCAACATGTATGAGTTTTACCGTGATGCCGGCAATATGACCGGCCAATGGCAGAGCCGTAGAAAACACAGTGCGTCTATTCAATCTTCTCCATATGCGGTTTATGCCGAACTTACTGCTTCATACAAGATCAGAATAAGAATATTCGCGGGCGGCTCAGACGGACGCTTATATGGACTGGACTGTGAGGCGGGTGATAAATCAGCCGGAACATGGACCGATTACGGCCTGCCGGACGGCGTAAATGGAGTTAAGGTCGATTCAAGGCCTTATGCCTCTGTCTCAACTGACGGCATGACGGTAAAGGTCTATGTAAAAGGGTCTGACGGTAGATTATGGGAGTTTGACGGTGTAAGCAATGCCTGGAATGGCCTGGGCCTTCCTCCCGGAGCATATGTCGATTCAGATCCTCAGGGATATTTCGATGATCCCGTCAATCTTACCGGAAGGCATATATTCATCAGAGACTCCAGTAACAGCCTGTGGGAACGGCTTGACGCAAATTGGAAAAATCATAAAGCCCCGGGGCATGTAATGCTCAAATTTTCTCCTTTTGTCCTTCCGCCGCCGATGCATTCGACCACAAAATACATATTTGCAGCAAGCAGCCGGAATTCTCTGGCCGGAAGAGTTATAGGACTGACGGAGAGTTGGAATGAATATAAAGACCCTGATGAAACAGCTGTTGACCCTGTACTCACATGGGAATACTGGAATAAGACAGGATGGGTCGCAATAAAAGGAATCAGCGATAAAACGTCGAATCTCCTCAAGAGCGGAGAGATAAAATTTGACCTGCCTTCCGATACCGGCGAAACTGAAGTTGCCGGGCAGAAGAGTTACTGGATAAGGGCGAGGATCGTAGGCGGTGACTATGGAAAAGAGACCTTTGCGCTTTCCCGGAATAGTAAAGTGGCCGGATCGGCCGCCTATGCCCAGCAGGTTGTTTCGACCAAAAATACTATCAGGCCGCCGCTTGTAAACAGCCTGACTATCAGTTATGAAGTGATAACCGAACAGTATCCCGAGAAATGTCTTGCTTATAACAACCTCGCATATATAGACCAGACCGACACATGCATCGGCAAGGACAAAATCTTTTCTCCTTTTGCGCAGCTGGATGAAAAAAACCGTACGGTTTATATTGGTTTCGGGAAATCATTCAGTGGCGGTCCTGTAAGGATATTCTTTGACGCGTCGGAACTTTCATATACCGATGAGAAGAAGCCGAAAATGGAATGGACATACAGCACGGATAAAAAATGGGGTGGGATGAGTTATCTCGATTCCACCGAAGGCCTGATCAGGGCGGATATGCTGGAGTTCATAGGGCCATCCGGTTTTGCCGGCCGGTCCTTATTCGGCAGTTATCTCTACTGGATAAAGGGCAGCCTTGCCGAAGGTGAATATGAGAAGTCACCCTGCCTGGGCGGTATTTATCCCAATACAACATGGGCGATCCAGGCGGAGACGATCAAGGACGAGATCCTCGGATCGAGCGATGGGGAGCCCTCACAGACCTTTTCCTTCCTGAAGACCCCTGTCCTTGAGGGAGAGAAGATAGTGGTGAGCGAGGTCCTTTCCGATGAGGAGAAAAAACATCTGGTCGATTCCTTCGGCGAAGACGCATTATATGAAGTAAAGGACGACAGTGGAGAAGTAAAGGAAATCCGGGTATTGTGGTCGGAAGTCCCTGACTTTTTTGATTCAACGGCAAAAAGCCGCCATTACACCCTTGACCGGGCCACAGGGAAGGTCCTGTTCGGCGACGGTCTGAACGGCATGATTCCCCCTGCCGGAGATGACAATATCAGGGCGGTCTCCTATCAGACCGGCGGCGGAGCGCAGGGAAATGTGAAGGCGGAGGAGATTAAGTCGCTCAAGTCATCGGTCGCCGGCGTAAACAAGGCAGTAAACCACGTTGCTGCTAGCGGAGGCGCGGATACCGCAACAGTTGATCAGATGCTGGAGACAGGACCGGCGATGATCAGCCACAGGAACCGCGCGGTAACCGCAGAGGACTTTGAATGGCTTGCGAAACAGTCATCAAGAAAAGTGGCGAAAGCCAGATGCCTTCCAAATACCAACAACAGAATAACCGCAGGCAGGGAGAGGGAGACCGAGACCGGCTGGGTCACGGTGATTATAGTCCCTGATGAGAAGACGCCGGAGCCTCTGCCTTCACTGGAATTGAAAAGAAAGGTGCGCAAGTACCTTGAAGGGCATTGTGCCAATACCCTCTCATATGTCAGGCATGTTAATGTAGACGGCCCTTTTTACATGAAGATCAATGTTTCCGTTGATGTATTTGTCGTATCCATAGACGTTTCGTCTAAAGTGGAACGTGAGGTCAGGAAGAAGATGAATGCCTTCTTCCATCCATTGACGGGAGGACCTGAAGGCAAGGGCTGGGAGTTCGGCCGTGACGTCTCCGTTTCTGATATTTACGCCCTGCTCGAAGATATCGACGGAGTTGATCACGTTGAAAACTTAAAGATCGGCTCTGAAGGAGCGGACGGCGAAGATGTTCTTGAGATAAAGAGGAATTTCCTGGTAGCTAACGGGATTCATGCAGTTAAAATTCATGCAATTAACGGAGGGTCATAAGTATGGGTCTGCCGGTTCCGGATCTCGACGACAAAAAATTTGATGAATTGATAAAGGAAGCCCGGTCACTGATAACCCGGTATGCACCTGAATGGACCGACCACAACGTCCATGACCCTGGGATTACTTTTGTCGAGCTCTTTTCCTGGCTGGCTGAGATGCAGATATATCAGCTTAACAGGCTGACGGACGCGCAATACCTGAAGTTTCTCAAACTCGCAGGTCTGTATCCATATACTGTCAAACCCGCGGGCGTGGAGATAACATTTGAAAACGTGACAGCAGAAAAGATTATCGGGACAGGGACAGAGCTTATTACCGAAACAGGGCAGGAAAAAATAGTTTTTATGACAGAGGAAGAATTCACGTTAATCCCCGTGGCCCTGAAATCGATTAAAACCGTTCATGGATCACAGACGGTCGACAATACTGAGGCGAACAGCAAAGATGATATATCTTTTGCCGTCTTTGGCGATAAACCGGCTGAAGGCTCAGAGCTTTTACTGGGGTTTGATGATAAACTTCCCGCGGGCGGAAAGATTCATCTCAGCTTTGTCCTTTATGAAGACGACCTGCCCGCCCCCGGAAGCCACGGCGGGGAACAGCAAAAGGTCCTGCCGTCCGCTGTAGTAGCCTGGGAGTATCTGAGCGGAGGGATATGGAATGAAGTCGCTGTTGAAAAGGATACCACTTTAGCCCTGATGAAAAGCGGGAGAATAGTCTTTGACGGGCCGGCTTTCATGGATGAAAGAGACGGCCTCTTCTGGATACGCTGCCGGCTGAAGGAAGGTGCCTATGAGATTGCGCCGTTGATCAACAGGATCATGCTGAATACCATCCTGGCGGTCCAGGTCGAAGCAGTAAAAGATGAGTCTTACGGTGCCGGAAGCGGGTTCCCCGGACATAAGGTGCTGCTGAAGAAGATACCGGTTATAAAGGGAAGCCAGACGGTTTATCTGGAGAATGGATCCGGTGGTTGGGATATCTGGGATGAGGTCGGTGACTTTGATTCATCGGACCCGGATGACCTGCATTATATATTTGATCATGAAAAAGGCGAGATAATCTTTGGCAATGGCCTGAACGGTCGTATCCCACTCGAATCACAATCTATTAATGTCTCTTATAAAACCACCCTCGGCCTGACGGGGAACATTCCTGAAGGATGGAAGTTCAGGGTTAATAAAGCAGGGTTTGAGGGAATTTCCGGGATAAACCTGGAGGCTGCGGCAGGAGGCAGAACCGCCGAAACAATAGAAGATGCAAAGGCGAGGGCAAAAAAGGATTTCAGGACACCGTACCGATGCATTACTTCAACGGATTATGAACTGATGGCGCTGTCGACGCCGGGATTGCGTGTCGCAAGGGCAAAAGTGATACCGGATTATCATCCCGGTTATCCCTGTATTCCCATACCCGGTACCGTTACTGTTGTTGCGGTCCCGTATGTAAGGGAAGGCGCGACTACGCCTGTTCCGGGTGAGGGCTTCCTCCTGACGATCCTCGATCATCTGAATAAACACAGGCTAATCACAACGGATGTGCATGTTATCGGCCCTGAATATGTAAAGGTGTCTGTAACCGCCGGTATTCATATCAGGAAAAAAAGCAGCCCGGCAGAAGTGCAAAAACGTCTCATGAAGGCGCTTGAAACATTCCTTGACCCTTTAAAAGGAGGGCCGGACGGCAAGGGATGGCTGTTTGGGCGTGCTGTTTATATATCGGAGATATATCAGGTTATAGATAAAGTTGAAGGTGTTGATTATGCGACAGGTGTTTCGATCAGCGCGGAAGGGTATCGCCGGGAAGGTGACGCGATCAGGATTTCACCGGTTTCACTGGTGTTCTCTGGTGAACACATGATAGATATTAACCCGGATGTTGCGACAACAGCGGGCGGAAGCAGTAAAAAAACCTGTGATGACGACAGGATTTTATAATAATGCGGATAAATACAGTATAGGAAAAACAGAGGAAGGTAATGACAGAGCAGGAATTTAAGATTCAGATTTTCAGGACGCCCGGACAGTGGGGGAGCGGCCTGTTGTACCGTCTCGAAGATATAAAAGACGGGGGCGTAACCCTTTCCCCCATGGTTACCTTTGTTGAATGGGCGGAGGAAGTGAACGGAGGCAGGAAACCCTCCGGACTGGCGGTGGGTGAATGCGGCCTGATCTATTTTATGGATGCCGCGGACTGTCAACTCTATCAATACGACCCCGGGACCCAAAGGCTCGAAAAGATTTCCGCTGCCACTGCCGGCGGATGCGATTCCGGCGGAGGAGGACCGCTCTCTCCATCAAGGATAATTATCGACGAATTTACATTATGGCTGCTTGACGCAGGTAATCACAGGGTGAAGGCATTCTCACGGGAACATTACCAGATCAAATACATCATTGACGACATTGAAGCCCCT
>JAYWMP010000200.1:0-5594 GCA_035873255.1 Nitrospirota bacterium | reverse complement strand
CGCTCAAAAGACCACGGGAATGACGGAGATACGGACCACGGGAATGACGGCAGGGTAGACTAAGGGCTTGTCTGTCTGGTGGATTGCGGGGAATGACATCCTTGTCGACAGGGACTGAAACATTTCAATAGCTTAATGCTGTACCCTAATTTGTCAGAGATGACATCCTTGTCGACAGGGACTGAAACAACTTCACCCTTTGTTTTTAAGGGAAAAAGAGTCAGAGATGACATCCTTGTCGGCAGGGACTCACAGAATGGGTCTTCCGGCATCCGGAAATTGTTGAGAAGCCTTTAAGCTGTCATGCCGGACTTGATCCGGCATCCAGGAAGCATTGAAGTCATTGGATGCCCGCTCAACGCACTACGGAATGACGGAGATACTGACCACGGAGATGACAGCAGGGTAGACTTAGGGATCGTCTGTCTGGTGGATTGAGTGGAATGGCTAAGAGAATGACCACGATAAATCGGGTGATAAATGCTGAAGATATACCCACGGATAAGCCTGAAGAACCATTTAATAAAATATTTCGATAAAATCTGTTATACTCTGCAATGATGAATAAATCACTCTCGATAATCCCACTCGGCGGCGTTGAGGAGATCGGCCTCAACATGACCGTCATGGAATATGAAGACGATATAATTGTTATTGATTCCGGTCTCATGTTTCCTGAGGAAGACATGCTGGGTGTCGACTTTGTTATTCCGGATTTCACATATATACTGGAAAACAGGGACAAGGTGAGGGGAATCCTGCTGACACACGGACATGAAGACCATACCGGCGCACTTCCGTTTCTTTTAAAAGAGCTAAATGTTCCGGTCTACGGGACCGCACTGACCATCGGACTTGTAAAAGAGAAGCTCCGTGAACATAACCTTGATGATATCAAACTTATCTCCGTAATACCACGGCAGATCATAACCCTCGGGGTATTTGCGATCGAGTTCATACGGGTGACGCATAGTATAGTCGACGGTGTCGGCTTCGGCATACAGACACCCGTTGGGCTGATTGTTCATACAGGAGACTTTAAGCTCGACCCTACTCCCGTCGACGGTCAGCTAATGGATTTCCACAAGTTCTCGGAATACGGGGAAAAAGGCGCGGTCCTTCTTATGTCTGACAGTACTAATGCCGAGAAAGGGGGCTTCACATTCTCCGAAAAAGAGGTCAGACGGTCTTTTGAAGACATATTCGCGGACGCAAAAGGCAGAATTATCATTGCAACTTTCGCCTCCAACATCCACAGGATACAGCAGGTTATCGACGTCGCGGTCATGTTCGGCAAAAAAATCATTCTTACCGGCAGGAGCATTATAACAAACGCGCAGATAGCCCTTGATCTGGGATACCTTGAAATTCCTGAAAATACATGGCTGACACTCGGGGACATCGGAAATCTCCGGGATGACGAGATCGTACTGATAACAACTGGAAGCCAGGGCGAACCAATGAGTGTTCTTTCGAGAATAGCAACGGACGAACACAAGCAAATAAAAATCAAGGAAAATGATACCGTTATAATATCCGCCAAATGGATTCCTGGCAATGAACGGTCAATTGGAAGAATCATAAACCACTTTTTCCGGCGCGGCGCGGACGTAATATACGAAAAGGTTTCGGAAATCCATGTCTCGGGTCATGCGTCAAAGGAAGAACTGAAGCTGATGCTCAACCTTGTGAAGCCCAAATATTTCATGCCGATTCATGGAGAATACAGGCATAAGTTTTATCATTCAAGGCTTGCCGAAAAAACCGGCGTCCCAAAGTCGAATATATTTATGCTCGATGATGGAGATATCCTTGAAATAACCGACGAGGACGCCCGGAAAAATGGAAAGGTTACTTCGGGCAGGATATTTGTCGACGGCAAGGGTGTCGGCGACGTTCAGGATATAGTCCTGAGAGACAGGAGAAGACTGGCGCACGACGGCATTGTGATCATAATCCTCGAAATAGAAAAACTTACGGGCAGAATCGTATCCGGACCGGATATCATATCAAGGGGTTTTGTATTAGAGGACGCCTCAAGTGAAATAATAAACGATGTGAAGGAGCTGGTCTATAACACCATAAAAAAACTCGACAGAGAGATCATTTCGGATAAATCGCTTATGCAGGCCAAAATAAGAAGCGTACTCAAAAAATACCTCCGAAATACAATGGAAAAAAAGCCGATGATAATGCCTATTATATTCGACGTATAAACCGCTGCGCAACGGCTTTTTATCGCTTCAGCCCCCTGTTGGGGGTTACCCCTGTAAAGCCGAAGATACTTTCCGTCCAAATCTGTTATAATCCTTAAATGCTAGAGGCTATTATCCTTGGTATTGTACAGGGTGTTACTGAATTCTTTCCGGTCAGCAGCACCGCGCACCTGATATTATTCCCATGGTTTTTCGACTGGGGCGGAATGGTAAACACCCTCACCTTTGATGTCGCACTCCATGCAGGAACATTGTTGGCGCTTATCATATATTTCTGGAGAGACTGGGTCGAAATGGCGACCAAAAAACGCAAGCTTCTGGGTCTGATCGTGCTGGCGACCTTCCCGGCCGGAATAGCCGGGCTTCTGCTTAATGATTTTGTCGAAAACAACCTCAGGCATCCTCTTGTCATAACCGTAAGCCTGGTGCTGATAGGCATTGTGATGTTCGTTTCAGAGAAAAGGTCTAAACAGCAAAAGAACGGTGATATCGGCCTGGCCGATGCTCTCGCGATAGGCCTGTCACAGGCATTCGCCCTGATCCCCGGCGTCTCCCGCTCCGGGATAACCATATCAGCTGGGCTGTTAAGGGGGCTTGACCGTGAGACGTCCGCGAGGTTTTCATTTCTCATGTCGACACCTCTTATCGCCGGGGCCACGCTGCTCCATTTCAGGAAAATTATATCCGGAGATGCGGACTATAATCTTTATATATTCCTGGCCGGGTTTCTGGCGTCGGCGATAACAAGCTTCGCGGCCATTAAATTCCTTCTTGCTTTTTTCAGAAAACATTCTCTGAATGTCTTCGTCTATTACAGATTTCTACTGGCGGGTGTTATAATCCTTGGGATATGGCTGAAAGGTTAAAAAAGGCAAAAGAAGAGATCCTCGGCGTTGTATCACTGCTCGGGAGTGTTTACCTTGGACTCAGTCTGTACAGCTATTCCAGGTGGGACCCTTCGTTTTTGACCTTTACCGATGCATCCGCCAAAAACTACGGTGGGATTGCCGGGGCGTATATTTCCGACTTTCTGATCACTCTTCTCGGTCTCTCGTCATTCTCACTGCCGGTATTCATGGTTGCCTATGGCATAAGGAGGATTCTGGGTAAAAAGCCCCGGAAGGCCTATATGCTCGGCGCGGTCCTCTTTGTCTTTTCGTCTTCCCTGATGGGTTCCCTTATAATATCAACTTTCAACCTGACGGCCGGTTACAACCACGGTGGTATTTCAGGCGCTTATATTACAGGTTTCCTCGAAAAATACCTTTCAATTTTAGGGGCGTATCTGTTTTCCCTTGCCGCGTTTCTGGCATCTGTAATCCTGCTCAGTCCACTCCAGGTAACTTCATTGTCGTTTAAATGGAAAAGACATAAATCTCCCGCCAGACAGAAGAAACCGGAAAAGGCGGTGATAAAAGAGGAAATTATTATTCGCGAGCCCGTAAAATCCAGCACCGGCCCTCTGTTTACGGAATCGGTTTCAGAACCTCCGGCTGTAACAGCGCCCCGAAAAACAGCGACTATTTCAGGATACAAACTTCCGCATCCTGAACTCCTGACCCTGTATGATCCATCTTTAATAAGACCGTCAAAGGAGGACCTCCTGTCGAATTCCGCTCTGCTGGAAAACAAACTGGGAGACTTTGATGTTGAAGGCAAGATTACGCATGTGCATTCCGGTCCCGTTGTAACGATGTATGAATTCGAGCCTGCGCCCGGTGTAAAAATAAACAGGGTCGTGACATTGTCGGACGATCTCGCCCTTGCGCTGAAGGCCCAGAGTATCAGGGTGGCGCCGCTTCCCGGCAAGTCAACCATCGGCATTGAGGTCCCCAACAGCAAGAGGGAACTCGTATCGATGAGGGAGATTATTTCCTCTGATAATTTCAGAAAAAGCATATCAAAACTCACCCTCGCTCTCGGGAAGGACATCTTCGGCAATCCGATTATCGCGGATCTGACAAAAATGCCGCACCTGCTTGTCGCCGGAGCAACGGGAGCTGGAAAAAGCGTCTCCATAAATTCAATGGTGACGAGTATCCTCTATAAGGCCTCCCCGGAAGAGGTGAAAATGCTGATGATTGATCCCAAGCTTCTTGAGCTCTCGATATATGATAATATTCCTCATCTTATCTCGCCGGTAATCACAAATCCGAAGGAGGCGGCGGAGGCGTTGAGGAAGATGGTCTTTGAGATGGAACGGCGATACAGACTTTTAGCCGAAAAAGGAGTAAGGAACATCGAAAGCTTTAACAGGCGCGCGCCCGAAGAAGAAAAGCTGCCGTATATTGTTGTCTTTATAGACGAGCTTGCCGACCTTATGTTCGCGTCCGCAAAAGATGTCGAGGATTCCATAGCCAGGCTCGCGCAGATGGCGAGGGCATCGGGCATACACCTCATCATCGCGACCCAGAGACCCTCCGTTGATGTAATTACAGGCGTGATAAAGGCAAACTTTTCGGCCAGGATAGCCTTCCGGGTCTTTTCAAAAATCGATTCAAGAACGATACTCGACACACAGGGCGCGGAAAGTCTTCTGGGCAAGGGTGATATGCTTTTAATGCTGCCCGGATCGAGAATAATGCGTGTTCACGGGACACTTATCACCGAGGACGAGATCAACGCCGTCTCTGAATTTATTAAAGCACAGGCGTCACCCGACTTTTCAATATATGAAAACATATCGACTGAAAAATCCACTTCAGGAGAAGCATCCGGGGAAAGGGATGAAATTTATCACAAGGCCCTTGACTTTGCCGAGTCGACAGGAGAGGTTTCCATATCATCTTTACAGAGGAGATTCAAGATCGGATATAACAGGGCGGCAAGGATTATGGAAATAATGGAAGATGACGGGCTGGTGGGACAGCCAAAGGGCGCAGGCAAGCCGAGGGATTTTATCGGGAGGCGCTTTTGAAAATTTCGGTCCTTAAAAAAATCCTTACAGTATTCATTTATATTTCCTTCTTCAGTCTTTCCGGGGCTGTAGATTGCACCGCTTCTGAAGCAGCGGAAAACGTCTCAAGGATACAGAATTTCTACAGAACCGTTAAAGACATGAAAGGGTCGTTCATACAAAAGAATACCATCAAGGACCTTGACCGGACGGATGTTTATAGCGGCCGGTTTCTCATAAAATATCCTCTGAAGATGAGATGGATGTATAAGGGAAAGACGCCGCAGGAAATAATCATATCAGGCGGGACCGTCATTATATATAAAAAAGGCGACAGTCAGGCGTATAAAGGTAAATTTGACAGTTCTACATACGGGCAGTCGCCTGTCGCGCTCCTGAGTGGATTTGAAGATATCACCAAAAGCTTCAACATAACCGGCGGCGGGAATTCACTCATATTAAAACCTGAAAATCCCTCGGGG
>JAYWMP010000163.1:0-3373 GCA_035873255.1 Nitrospirota bacterium | reverse complement strand
GTTCTTTATCAAGGTCAGGCACGGATATATCCGTCTTCTTACCTCCATATCTTAACGAAGATTCAATTAATTATAGCATATTTGAACCTTAGGGGAACTTCAACGTTGAAGGCAGTTGAACCTTGAACGTTGAACTTCTTTTATGCTTTTGCGTTGTTTCCTTCGTTTGCGGTTTCTGGATTCCCGCTTTCGCGGGAATGACGGATTAAATATGAGTACGTTTATACAACATTAAGGTTTATCCTTTCGTTGCTTTGCTGTTAACGTTGAACCTTGAACCTTGAACCTTGAACTTCTTTTATGCTTTTGCGCTTTTGCCGTGCCCCGCGCGTTATCCCTTCACAACTCCCATGGGTCTGAGGCGTGCGACTTTTGTCGATATGCCTGCTTTATGCACTACATCCACCACATTTGAGACATCTTTGTATGCCTCGCTCATCTCTTCCGCGAGTGTCCCTCTGCCTGCGGACCGGACTATTATGCCTTTATCCTCCATTTCTCTCCAGATTGCGCGGCCCCTGGCCCTCTTAATCGCCTGGTGTCTTGACATCAGCCGCCCTGCCCCGTGACAGGTGGAGCCGAATGTCTCCCTCATGGCCGTTTCAGTCCCGAGCAGCACAAAAGAGGCCCTTCCCATGTCTCCGGGAATCAGGACGGGCTGGCCTAAATGCCTGTATATCCCTGGAAGCTCCGGATGGCCGGGGGGGAATGCCCTGGTGGCGCCCTTTCTGTGGACTATCAGCTTCTGCTTTTTTCCGTCTACAAAATGGTCTTCGACCTTTGCGATATTATGCGCAACGTCGTATATCAGGCTCATCCCGAGAGAGAGCGGTGTGGCCCTGAAGACCTTCATGAACGCCTCTCTTGTCCAGTGCATTATGCATTGCCTGTTCGCCCACGCGTAATTCGCCGCAGCCCGCATCGCGGAGAGATAATCCTGCGCCTCTTGACTGCTGAACGGGGCGCAGGCGAGTTCCCTGTCGTACAGCGGTATCCTGTATTTATCGGCGGCCCGTTCCATCACTTCCAGAAAATCCGTGCATACCTGATGCCCGAACCCCCGGGAACCTGTATGTATCATGACGGTCACATGGTCCATGATCAATCCGAGACTGTTCGCCGCCTTTTCATCGTAAATCTCATCCACATACTGTATTTCAAGGAAGTGATTGCCCGAGCCGAGCGTGCCCTGCTGCGCCCTGCCGCGTTCATAGGCCTTCCTGCTTATAAGAGAAGGGTCGGCGCCTTCGAGCCTGCCTTCGGATTCTATCTTCTCAATGTCCGACGCGCTGCCAAAGCCGTTTTCGACAGCCCACCGCGCACCTTTTGTCATCAGCTTTTTTTGATCATCAGGCCCGAGACGTATCCTGCCCTTTGACCCTACTCCTGAAGGAATTTCATTATAGAGAAGATCGATGATCTCCTTAATTCCCGGGAAAACTTCATCTCTCCTGAGGTTGCTTCTGAGCAACCCTACGCCGCAGTTGATGTCATAGCCGACGCCTCCGGGTGAAATAATCCCTTCCTTTATATCAAATGCCGCCACTCCTCCTATTGGGAATCCATATCCGGCGTGAATATCCGGCATTGCCGCGGATTGTTTTATTATCCCCGGCAGGGTCGCGACATTCGCGACCTGGTCTATGGAGCGGGCATCAAGCTCCTGCTCAAGTATGCTGTCTACATATATAATCCCAGGAACGCGCATACCCTGTTTATAATCCATGGGCACTTCTATCCTGGTCTCATCAATCCTCCTGAGTTTATCGAGTGACATGTTTCACCTCCTTCTGAAAAAGCCGGAAAACAGCTTTTCAGATATCAAATATAACGTCTGCTTCCCATATCCCGTTGATTTTCTCTATCCTGAGTCTGTGCCAGGTGGCGGCCTTCAGCAATAAATCAGATTCATGCCTCTCCGGATCAAAGACCCCGCCTGATAAAAGAGCCAGGAGAGAACAGTCCTCCAGGCCTGTAATCCGACAGTCCGCGTTCCGAAGGGGGGAGTCCAGGGCGGGCTTGGTTTCGGTGATTACGATCTCTTTCCCTATAAACCCGGTCGTATCAAAGAGGAATATGAGTTCATTGAGCCACGCCACCAGAAGCCCTTCTATTGAATGGCCCATTACAGAAACTTCAATGGTCTTTTCCGTTTTTATACTTACCGGATCCGTTATAAGGCTGTACATCCCTGCAGCGGCATTGATAAAGACTTCGTGCAGGTCTTTTCCGAATACCCTGATGCCGACGTCGCCGAATATATCGAGTATTTCAAACCGCTTCATATCCTAAGCATACCAACTTGCAGGCAAAACAAGAATATATATTATTCGAAGAGCGCCTTCACAAAATCCGCCGGAATGAAGTCCTGGAGATCATCAATCCCTTCTCCAACCCCGATCAGTTTTACCGGAATGCCAAGCTCTCTTTTAATCGCGAAGACGATACCTCCCTTGGCGGTCCCGTCAAGTTTTGTCAGGGCGATGCCGGTTACCCCCACGACTTCATCAAACATCTCGGCCTGCCTGAGAGCATTCTGTCCGTTTGTGGCGTCAACCACAAGAAGAACTTCATGGGGAGCGCCCGGCATAGCCTTCCCGCATACCCGTTTAATCTTCTTCAGCTCCTCCATCAGGGGACTCCTGGTATGCAACCGGCCGGCGGTATCTATGATCACAACATCGATCTGCCGGGACTTCGCCGCCTCTATAGCGTCAAAGACGACTGCAGAAGGGTCGGACCCGCTCTGATGCTTAACCAGTTGAGAATCCGTTTTTTCGGCCCAGATTTCGAGTTGCTCTATGGCGGCGGCCCGGAACGTATCAGCGGCGGCCAGCAATACCGAATGACCCTGGTCTCTGAGCCTATACGCCAGTTTTCCTATCGTGGTCGTCTTGCCGACACCGTTGACGCCAACAGTTAATATTACAAAGGGCGTTTCACCATAAACAACAAGCTTATGGGGCGCGCCGAGTATGGAGGACATCTCCTTTTTAAGGACTTCCTTGACCGAGCCCGCCTCCCTCACCTCACCTTTTCCGGCTTTTTCCTTCAAATGCTCCACTATCTCCGATGCGCTTCTCGCGCCGATGTCGGAGAGGATGAGCGTCTCTTCGAGTTCTTCAAGTGTCTGTCCGTCAACGGCGCGGCCTGTGAATATCGCCTCGACTTTTTCCGTGAAACCATGTTTTGTCCTGCTCAGGCCCTTCTTGAGTTTGTCAAAAAATCCCATTTATTCACCTTTTTAAGTTTTGGTTCTTCGTGTAACTGAATGGTCAATTATGAATATTTCAGCTTCCCTTTTGTCTCCCTACCTGGAACTTACCATGTTCCACAAATATGACTGGACACCGGGGAGTTATTTAATTAAATG
>JAYWMP010000072.1:0-3880 GCA_035873255.1 Nitrospirota bacterium | reverse complement strand
CGGGAATAGACACCTTACTACGAATCTTTTACTCGAGGAATCTCAAAAGACCACACCGCTGTCAAAGACCCGAAGCGAGTATATCAATAATTTGCGCAACTGGGCGAAAGAGCGCACTGTAAGCGCCCATTAAACCCGGACCTGAATATGTTAAGAAGAGACCCTTTCTGCAGCGGGACGTCCGCAAACAGGCAGGACTCAGATTGTTCGTTATTCGTTGTCCGGAATTGAGTATCCCAGTTTATGCATCATCTCACCCGCGATTTCATTAAATCGCTCTTTCTGCCGGTCAGACCAGCCGGTATGTTCCGGAATGCTGAATTTCCTGGTTTTGTTCGGCTTGCTACCGGCGATAGTCAGCATCTCATCAAGAATCCCGGCATCGATATCAACATCTATAAATTTATGAAGCTCAACAAGTCTATTGTTGTCAATGGATTCCAGTGCAAGTGAAAATTTACTATCATCAGGGAGCGCTGAGAAGCTCCGCAGGATTGTTTTATTTATTTCCACCCATAGCCAGGAAATTTTCTCAAGACGTGTCTTCAATGTATCAGGATGGGATAAAAGATTATCCAGCGCCGTTTTCCCTATATTAACCAGGTATTTCCTGCGAATCCAGCTTTTTATCTGAGATGTTACGGATTCTTTTCTGTACCAGTCCCGCTGGAGACCGCTCCGGACAAAATCACGGCCATTGCGGTACAGGTGAATAAATCTGGCGTCAAACAACTCATATAATTCTTCTATAAGGTTAGAGGTGTAATTGGAGCTCTCGACATAAACAAGGCGATTGATTAAAACCTGCTGTATTATATCTTTCCTTTTCCTGCGGATTTTTCTCTCGATCAGCCTTTTACGTTCAGGCCTTGACCATTTAGCGAACGCCTCGGTCCTGAGATGTGGATGCGGTTCATGCAAGGCGAAAATCCCCGGATGTATCGCCAGCACACGCGCCAGCATTGTTGAACCGGCGCGTCCGGTAGAGACTACAAATACAGGTTTTTTTGATTGCTCCAAAGTTCCCATATTACATTGATAGCAATTGCTTGTTTATTATGTCCATCATCTGCCTCATTCTCACCTCATATGTATGATCTTTTAACACCCTCTCTCTTCCCGCCTTTGCAATCTTCATTCTTAAATCATCATTATCAAGATAGTATTTTATCATATCTATCATTTCATCTTCAGACCGGAAGGTTACTATCTCTTTGCCGGGTTCCAATATCTCTTCTATCCCCTCCACATGCTGACACATGTAAAAGGCGCCACAGCCGACTGCGGTATACATCCTCGCACTCATGGACTTCCTGACATGAGGCATGGAATCAAAGGCAAGGAATATCTTCGATAGCCGCGCCACCCTGGCGTATTCTTCACCCCATATGAATCTGCCGCCATAAGACCTTCCGAGTTTACCCAGGATTAATGGTATTGTGGAAAACTTTCTCGGAATTCTCGGCCCCCACCACTTAAGTTCGAACCCTGAATTAATGACCCTCTCAAGAGCACCCCTTCTCGCGATATACTGGGACTTGGATCCGAGGTTCCCAACAAACGTTACATCCGAGGAAAAAAACTTTACGTCTTCTTTTGTAATCTTTTCAATCTCGAAGAATGAAGGTTCGAATGCCTGTGAAAGATATAAGACATCCGGATTATACTTCTGAAAATCCGGCTTAAGGCCCTCGGACATCGTAAAAAAAATATCGGCGGCCTGTATGTATGGTAATAGCCATTCAGGGATGACTGGATCCGGATACCACTGGACCACTTTTGTGAACCGCCTTAATTCCTGGAATGTCTCCGCCGGAAGTTCGTTTTTTGTATGGATGACAAGGTCCGGGCTGTATTCTTTTATTATCCCGAAAATTTTGTTTTCAGGGTTTGATATCGAAGCCGGATTGAATGGCCGAACAATGTGACCGTTCTTCTCAAGCCCTATTTTGTAATACCACCCATTGTTCCAGTGTTTACTGAAGTCGGTTATTAATAAAATTCTGTATCGCATCACATAAGCCTCTTCTTTTTCAGTATGTCCCCGAAAAGGTCCTCATAGGTTTTGACCGTGTTCCCGATAGAAAAAGATTTTGATCGTTCCCTCGCTTTTCCGCCGAGTTCATTTCTTAAGGAAGGATCATCTATTAACATTTTTATTGTCTTTGCGAGCGCCTCTTCATCTCCCCGGGGGACGAATATTCCTGTATCGGCAAGAACTTCCCTGTTGGAAGGAATATCCGATGCGACCACGGGAAGTCCCGCGGCCATCGCCTCGATCAGGGCGGTGGGGAAGCCTTCCCACAGAGATGGAAAGCAGAAGATATCAAGTGAATTTAAAAATAATGGTATTTTTTCAGGACTCAACTGTCCGGTGAAAGTGCAGTCAACCTGGAGCCGGTCAGCAAGGCCCCTTAATTCCGCCCTTAGAGGACCGTCTCCCGCAATAGCAATGGAGATGTCTTTCAATCCCGAGACCGCCGACAGCAGGATTTTATGCCCCTTTTCTTCTTTAAGTCTTCCTGTCGTTCCAACTATTAATGAATGGACAGGGATATTCATCCGCCTGCCTGCTTCCTGTTTTGGCATGTCCTGATTAAATTTATCCATTACTATACCGTTATAATTCACCTTTATCTTTTCAGAGCTAACTCCGTCGTATCTCATTATATCCGAAGCAACGGTATTGGATACGGCAACCAGTTTGTCGCTGAAAAAAGCAAGAAGCCGGTTAAGGCATCTCCTGTGAATCTTGGGCTCGTCTGGTGATTTATACGAACTGTGAAAAGAAGGAACCATCACTGGTACGCCTGCAAGGATGCCGGCAAGCCTTCCGTACAGATTGGCATGGTACTGGTGTGTCCTGAGGACATGTATATTGTCCCGTTTAAGAAGTTTATAGAGGGCATAAACCGCACTCCAGTCAAATCCGCGTCTTTTCATTTTGTTAAGGACATCCACTTTATGGCCCGACCTTATTAATTCATCCGCTATATCTCCGCCTTCCTTTATGCAGCAGACACTGACATTGAACCGTTTTTTGTCATAGCCCCTCACAACTTTCAGAAGCATATTCTCCACGCCGCCGACAGGCAGTCTGCTAACCACATGAAGAATGTTAAATATCCTGTTGCCCGGTTCCGACATTATTCTCCTGCTTCTCCTCTTGTCTTACTGTCGCCGATAACGTATCTTCCTGCAGCGGCGAATTGATGTTCAAAAAACATGATCAATACACTTCCGATCTATTGAAAACCGGGATTATTATACTCACACCTTCCATCTACGCTCCGTGTAGTGTTTCAACAGCCGCAAAAATTTATCTCTTTTTTTTATGCCCGATGCATCGAGATAATGGTTTAGCAACGCCCTCTTTTCATCGTCGAAAAAAGGGAGTCCAGGATAATTAAGACCTGCCAGGTCTTTTGCAAGGGGCCTCAGGCTGAAAGGTTTGTTCTTTCTTATGCTGTCAATGTCTATGAAACCCGAGACGCCTGCGTCAGTTACAAAAACATGAGAAAGGTGGGCGTCTCCAAACCAGTAACCCAGAAGATGGAACCTTGCCACTTCGTCCATAATTTTCAAATACATCTCCATGGACAGGGATTTTTGCTCTCTTATCAGGATCTCATAGAGCGATTTCCCTTCAATCTTCTTCATGACGAAGATGGGTCTCTTTTCCCCCCCGAGGGTGCCATATGCCTCCACCTCCGGCACTTTTACGCCCTCAGCCAACAGTTGTTCGGAAAGAAGATATATGCGACCGGACTTGTCCAACAGGGGAAATAATATTCTGTTTTTCAGAGTTAGAGGGTTAAGTATTTTAAAAAAGCAACCGGCCTTTTTATTATAAAGCAGGGTTGTTTTTTTAACGGTAGGA
>JAYWMP010000044.1:0-11814 GCA_035873255.1 Nitrospirota bacterium | reverse complement strand
AATTTACTTAAGATGTCTGCCCGTTGTTGTTAATGATAGTTTTCCATGTTTCACGCCCTTTATCCCGATCAGCCTGTCGGCTATGTTCTTTATATCCCTGCCCTTTCCTTTAACAATTATGACCTCAAGGCAATTATGGTGATCGAGGTGGACATGCATGGAGGAGATGATCGACGAATGAAAGTCATGTTGCATATCAGTCAGATTATCGGTAAGTTCCCTTGTATCGTGGGAATAAACGATAGTAATGGAACCTACAGTCTCTTTTTCACCATACTCTCCCTCTTCCTTTACAAGACTATCTCTTATAAGGTCCCTGATCGCCTCGCTTCTGCTGGCATAGCCTTTCTTTGCTATATGCCTGTCAAAGCTCTTCAGAAGGGAAGAATCCAATGAAATACCGAATCGTTTAACGCTCATAGTGTTATCTTTAATAATAAAGTAACACTACTTTATCATTGCACTGAAATCATTGTCAAGTTTTTTACGGACAATGATTTCATGTAAAAATATTCCAGGTATCGGCAACGCCGGACCTGGAGATGAAATCACTGGATACTCCCGTGGACAAATTCAAAAAGAAGAAAAACCTTTCTGAAGCGGCGCGCATGCGGCACCCCCTCTTTACTTTGTGATGACCCCTTTCAGTCCTCCGGAAACAAGGGAAGCAATATTGGCAAGGATATGCGGCAATGCAAAACCTCCGGGATATGCAAGATATTCAGGCTGCCATTCAGGACCGAACTTCTCCTTGTATTGACGCAGTCCCTGACAATTATAGAAATGTTCACCGTGACGGAATACAAACGCGCCAACCATGTTCCATAGTGGGGCAAGGGCATGATATTCAAGCCCTGAAAGAGGCGCCATCCCCAGGTTAAACCACTTGTATCCTTCCTGCCTGCCCCGCAATATCAGATGGATGAACAGATAGTCCATAATACCGCGTGGAGCGTCGGGAAAATAACGCATAAGATCGATAGAGAGTTCTTCCTTTCCGGCGCCGGGCCAGATGTTGGCAAACGCAATAATTTTATCTTCTTTCTTAACTATGGCGGCAGGAAATCTCACAAGGTAATCTTCGTTGAAAAATCCGAGAGAGAACCCCTTTTCACGCGTATTCTTCTCTGCAAGCCAGGCATCCGATATCCTCTTTAAATCAGGAATAATAGCAGGAACACTCTCAGGAGCGATCACCTCAAAAGAACACCCCTCTCTGTTGAGTTTATGAAAGATATAACGCATTGCCCTGCGTTCATGTCCCTCAAGAGAAAAAGTTTCGAGCAAAACACGCCCCTTCTCTCCCAGCTTCACAAATATAAGTCCAAGGTCTGAATAGACCTGAAGGTTTTCCGTCCCGACTTCATAGAAAACAGTCCATCCGTTATGACGGTCGGACATCTCACGAAACCGCCATGCCAGTTCCACTGCTTCCTTCCGCCGACCGACAGGATCTCCCATGGCTATCCAGCTTCGTCCCTCAACTCCGTACATAATGAACGCGCCGCCCCCTTCACTGAACAGGAGCGCCTTGTCGCCAAGGAAAGCGAGATTCGCCATGCTATTATTGGGAAACATGGTTTCTATAGCGCTTACTTTTTTCAGTTCCGAACAATCCGGAAGGGAAGGCTCCGGAGCGACGGGACGAAGCAGTTTGGCTATAGCGAAAAACAGGACGACACAGGCTGTCCCGACAGTGGCCCTCAGAAAGCGGGGAGCATCACCCGCGAACGTAAATTGCCACCAGAGGTTGCCTGTGTATTCAACATGTTTGTACGAAAAAAAACCCAGCCAGGAGGTACAGATCAACACAGCTGCTATCGCGGCAGTCCAGCCGGGAGTAAACCTCCGTCCGATAAAAGATCCCCTGCGATAAAAATGACGGCGGGCAGTCAGAAGGGCGCAGAACATGACCGACAGGATCATCGCCTCTTCATAGTCAAAGCCCTTCAGCAGTGAAAATAGCACACCAGCCCCGAGAAGAATGAGAGTCAGGACATATGACGCCTCGAGCCTTCGCTGCAGACCCTGAGCAAGTATTATCAGCCCGGCCCCGGCCAGGCTGCCGAGAAAATGGGAGATCTCGAGGACAGACAGCGGAATAAAATTTCCGAGCAATGCAAGGCGGCTTTCCGGAGCAGGAGTCGCCCCTGAAACCAGCAGGATTACACCACCCGCAAAAACGGCTACGGTAAGCACATTCGGCGTAAGAACCGTGATCAGGCGTCCGAAGACACGGACGGCCTTCGCAACGGCCCTCTTTCTTTGAACTATCTCGAATATTCCGAGCATGATAGATGAAACTATCAGAGGTAGAACATAATATATTCCCCTGTATGCCAGGAGGGCGCCAAGCAATGCCGACAGCTGTATGGAAGAAGAGAGTAAAATAATGATCACCGATTCAAAGACTCCAAGTCCGCCGGGGACATTACTTATCATGCCCAGAAATTGCGCTAACATAAAAATGCCCATAAACTCCGGATATGAAAGTCCGCCGTTCGAAGGCAGCAGGACATAAAGCACGCTTCCTAACAGCGCCCAGTCAAGAGAAGATACCATTAACTGTAAAAATGAAAGTCCGGGCGGAATGAGAGGAAACTCCCACCTCCCGATTTTCAGCGGTCTTTTCCTGAAAATCCCCGCCAAAAGATATCCGCCCGGAATCATAAGAAAAACCAGCCCGATTTCACGGACGGAAGTAAAGTGGGAAGAGAGAGAAAGAGGGATCTTAAATGGTTCGAGGAGAAAGATAAACCCACCCAGGGTGAAAAACCCCATCCAGAGACTCAGACTGCAGAAGACTATTATTCTGGCGATATCAACAGCCGAAAGCCCCCATGCCGAATATAAACGATACCTTATCGGTGCGCCGCCGAGCATCATCACTCCCATGTTGTTACTGATGGAATAGCTTATAAAAGAAGTGATAGCTATCCTGCCGTACCTGAGCGGATGACGGATATACCTGGAAGCAAGCAAGTCGTATCCCGTCAACACTATATAATTTGATATAGTCAGCAGAATGGCGAGAAAAAGGCTGAAAGCCGGAATTTCATGCAGACTCGAAAGGACATCCTGCAAGTGGTATTCTTTAAGTTTAAGATTGATGATGAAAAGCGCCGCAGCAAAAAGGGAGAGGCTGAAGATCAATCCTGCGCCATGAAGAAGCTTTTTCTTCATACCTGCCATATCACCGTTTTTTCCGATAGGCATTGTCCAGCCCGCTCAACTAACTGCCTTTAATTTTACCAGATACGCTTCTCCATCCGTAAAAAACGGATCTCCCGTATAATTGCGCCCTGTCTCCGGCGATACAAGTTGTATTTTCCTGAAGCTTTCAACTTGCCCCGTTCGGACCAAATCGTCATATAAATACTCCCTCTCGGTATCGATGTCCGGATTGATTCCATGGGTGACACACCATTTAATGCCACTATCGAACCCTGCCGATCCGGCATATATGGCGTCGCCGCCTTTTGTCACATATTTTGTCTTCCAGAACCTGACGTGATGCCGGGTACGGACAATATTGGCGGCCGTTGGTTTTTCAAAGGCGAAGTCATTCGGTCGCGCGTTCCGGAACAGGGGAGTGACCGGCGCCGTTGGATAAGGTTCATTAAGTATAACCGCTTTGTAAGTTTTCACTAATGACCGGAAACCTGGTCTGTCGGCGGGGAGCCAACCCGCAACACGGAAAGAAGCGATAAGTTGCATGTCGTTTTCCGCAACGACTATGATATTTACTGGATTTTGTTCTCTGCCGATAAGGGTCTCGGTGTATTTTGAATGCTGATCAATAAAAATATCCTGTGCATTTTTCACACTTAAGCGCACATTGTCAATATGAGGTATCAGAAGCTCCGGGGCGTATTGTTTGGCAAAACCGGCGTAAAACACAAGTGAAGAAAGGATTAACACCGCAGGTGCGTATTTTAATTTCCCACTGGACAACGAAGCCTGCACGCGAAAGTCGTCCGGCTGCAGATATTTGGAGAGACTGATTCCAATAAGCAGCCAGAGTGTCCCGACCAGATATCCGCACCACACATCACTTAAGTAATGTACGCCCAGATATAACCGGCTGAATCCGATAAAAAACATTACTATGGTCCCGGCAAAAAACAGATTTATCCTTGACTTCCATTCTTTCATGCTACTGATCAGTATGTATGTTATAAAGCCATAAAATGAAACAGCGATCGTCGCATGCCCGCTCGGGAATGAAAAGGAATGCTCAGCATATACCGGCCATTCCGGGCGGGACCGGTGGAATGCAAGTTTGCCGAGACCGGTAAAAATTCCACTCCCGGCCAGAGACAGAAAGAGAGGGAAAATATACCAGCGTTTTTTTGTTATCCATAATGCTCCTGTAATTGCGATCGCAAAACTGAGGACGACTTGCCACTTGCCGAGCAGGGTGATCCAGGAAAATACCTTTATGAGACCGGGCGTGCGGAATAACGGCATAAGACCAGCAATACGGACATCGACAGCAACAATAGGGTCTCCCGTCAGATAATCTTCCACTATCCCTCCAAAAAGGACAAAGACATAGATAAAGGCAATGCCGAAAAGCGTTAGCGGCAGTCCGGTGAACGTGTCCTGCGCGATGCGTTTACTCAGAAACTGAAAAAAAGAAGGGTGCCTCCGGACCAGCTTCTCAACATCGGGGTTTGTAATTACCGCATGCCTGATCGAACGCCCGACCGATACCGCAAGAGAGAATACCTGGCGTCCATATTTCAAAACAACCAGTTTCATGAGATAAAACGCCAGAAAAACGAGCAAAAGAGCCGCAAGAAAAAACCCGATTCGGGACAGCCATATCCGCGCAAGGCTCAGGGACCGGGCAAAAACATAACCCGTGAGAATCCATTGGATGCCCCACCCGATAGCACCGAGAACATTCCATAACAAAAAAGTCTTCCGTCGCATTCTCACTGTTCCGGCAATAAAAGGCATAATCTCTTTTATTGAAGGAATAAAGCGGCCCAGGAAGACACTTTTTGCTCCGTGTTCATCAAAAAAGGATCGGGCCTTTTCAAAATATTCCTGCTTTAAAAACCAGACACCCTTCTGCGCCCATCCGGATCCATATTTTTTCCCAAGATAAAAATTGATATTATCTCCCAGAATAGCGCCAACTATGGCAAACCATAGCAAGTCCCCCAGGTCAAGATATCCATATGCGGACATTGCCCCGAGAAGGAGGATGACGGTTGAGCCAGGGAGAAACAGACCTATTATAATTGTGGTTTCAAGCATGGCCGCAAAAAAAGCGATCCAGTATCCCAGAACACCCAGGTGTTCAACTGCCGGTGTAATGATATTGATTATATAATCAGTCATTTATTAACCAAAGCTTCAAACATAAACCCCGAAACAGGTAATCGTTAACAGTCAGTCCCGGATTTGTTTAACAACACATTCCTGCTCAGGACTTCTCTGTTATTATAGTAACCTACTATAGTATAAGTTCAATTGCAGAATTTTGTATCTTCAATGAAATCCGGAAGTCTCCAACAGGTCTGATAACGTCCTGGGCGCAGGGAATAAACAGAATACAAATCAGCGACCGATGTCCTTTCCGGGATCTTCCATCATCAATCCCCCCATCGCTCCCTTTCTTCAGGGATCAGACCGTGCAACAGGGACGGGGCATGTCAAATCGCTTCCTCTGGTAAGATTCGCGGGCTGTGTAACTTAAGTAGCGGAATCGGCCATGGCGCGGGTGTACCATTAAAGAACATTGATTGAGAGGCTTTAAGCAATCCACAAAACCAGGAGAAGATACAACATGGATAATCAGGAGAAGATGACCGAAGGCCCGGTGATTCAGGAGCTGCACGACAAACGCGCCCCCCCTGAAAAGAGACAATTCTTCCATGACTAAATGTGAAAAAGAAAAGCTGTTTCCAGATAATAAAAGGGAGAACTATTATGAAGAACAGGCATTACCCTATTACGTTGTTGTGTTGCATGGCCGCGTTTGCGGTTATCCTGACCGCTGGTTTTACGGCTCAGGCACAGGCCGGGACGAAAACCACGCCAAGGATTACAACCAGAACCGAAGTGCATTCCGTTGCTGAACTGACCGATGAGGAATCCCAGGCCATATCCATTGCCGCGGGGAGGGTGCTTAAACATACCGCCCAGGCCATGGAGGCGCTCGGCGAAGAGAAAAAAGACGATGCCCTCAAACATATTGATAAGGGACTCACGCTGCTTCGTATCATCAAAAACGCCGCACCTCATTATAAAGTCGACGTGGAGATCAGGTCAGGCGACATAACCTACAAAGACGAGGACGAAGTATCACAAAAACTTGTACCTGTTTTTGATGAGCTGGATGACATTGAGATAATCAATCCCGTAATTCAGGAGAAGAAGGGGCGGAAGTCGTCCGCGACGGATGCTCCTGTTGTGACCTTTGCCGGAATCGACTACACCACAATGAATCTGAATACATACGTTGCCGCGAACATGCTTCGGCGTGCGAAAAAGAATATCAATGACGACAAAACCGGAGACGCCATCAGCGACCTGCGAACAATTCAGGTTGATGGCGTTGTCTTCGAGTTTGACGAAGTTGACCTGCCGCTTGAGCGGGCTGCGGACAATCTGAAGCTGGCAGAGCAGGAACTGAAACGGAAGGACCGGCATGATGAGGCCAGGACGGCCCTGAATGCGGCCTCGGATGAGCTCGGCAAGTATGAAAAAGCGACTGGAGATCATCGTTCCGAAGAGGTCCGTGGGCTGAACAGGGAAATAGATAAACTGGCAAAACAGATCAGTCCGGAGATGTCGGCGACCGAGAAGGAAAAAGCCGCGTCAAAGATATCAGGCTGGTGGAACCGGATAATAAAATGGTTCAAAAAATAAATGGCGTCCCGGGCGTTAAAACAGGACCGGGACAAAACCTGTCCGGCGCTCCAACGCCGGCATAAGAGTACGAGAACCTCGGCTACTACTATAATAGCAGGCAAAGTATTCTGGCCTGTCCCGTTATTCAGGGAAGGGAATTTTTGTTCCCTTCCCTGACTGATAGTCAGTTTTCAGACACTCCTTTCTGTAACATTTCTTTTATCCGCAGACTTTGCTATATTATGTGCTCATTCAGAAAAATATTTTATTGTCCGGCTAAAAAAAGGGACGGGTCCAAAGAGATACATAAAGGAGATACATAAGTGAAACCAGATTCACCATTCTATGAAAACACCCTGAAAACACTAAAGCAATCGGAATTGTTCGGCGGGCTTGATGAAGCGGTTGTTCAGGACATGCTGCTTATGTTCCGGAGACAGACCTGGCTCAGAAAATCCATAGTAATGGAGCCGGAAGAAACTATCAGAGAATTTTTTGTGATAATATCGGGCCGGGTGAAAGTCACGCGGATCAACCCCGATACAGGCAAGGAATTTATTCTTTTTCTGATGGGGCCGGGTGATGGCTTTGATGTGATCCCGCTTCTTAACGGCAAAGCACACAATGTATCATTTGTGGCCATGGATGACCTTGAGGCCTTAACAACTCCTTTTAAAACCATCCATGACTGGATAGAAAGGCACCCCGAATTCAACAGGGCGTTCCTGCCTTACCTCGGAAAACAGATACGTCAGATCTCCAATCTTGCATTTGATCTTGCGCTCCATGATACAGGCACCCGTTTAATAAAACTGTTCCTCCAGCATACGGTCCAGAGCAATCCCCGCCCACGGTTAAATCTCATAAATGACCTTTCCAATGAAGAGCTTGCCAGCATGATCGGATCTGTCCGGGTGGTTGTAAGCAGGTACCTGCAGAAGCTGAAAAAGGAAGGCATTATTATAGCCCGAAGGGGCAATCTGGAAATCAAGGACCTTCATGCCCTGGTGGAAAAAGTGGAGGAACATCTGGCGCTGAAAGACAGGAGCTAACCCGGTGTTTTCACATGCTCGGGTAGCGGGGGCGACTTCGCAAATTCGTATTTCGGGCAAAATTTTTTATTTTATGCAACCTAAGTAGCAGAAGAGGGAAGCAATCCGGGCTTATAATAAGTATATAAGCTGCTGGAAACCAGGGGCGAAAAGATCAAAAAGCAGGCCGGTCATAGAATTGAATATCATGAAATAGTGTACGGCCTGAATAAATTTTCGGGGGAGGTTTATTATGGATACAACGATCCCATTAGATGTTCCGGCGGGTATGCGGGAAACGTACCTTGAGAACTATGCAACAGTAACAGCCAACAGCGGCAGATTAATGCTCTTTGCCGGTGACCAAAAGGTTGAGCACCTCAATGGTGATTTTTACGGCGAGGGAATTCACCGGGATGACAGCGACCCGGAGCATCTGTTCCGGATCGCCGGCCAGGCGAAGATCGGCGTTTTTGCTACCCAGCTTGGCCTGATCGCCAGATACGGCATGGACTACAAGGATATCCCATATCTGGTGAAACTGAATTCCAGGACAAACCTTATCAAGACCGCGCAGGCAGACCCCTTCAGTCAACAATGGCTGGATGTTCAACAGGTGGTGGATTTTCGGAACAGCAGCGGTCTGAAGATACCGGCGGTGGGTTACACTCTCTACCTGGGAAGTGAGCGCGAGGCGGAGATGTTACGTCAGGCGGCGCGGATTGTCTATAATGCCCATCGGCATGGCATGGTAACTGTATTGTGGATGTATCCGCGTGGTAAGGCCGTGACGGACGAGAAAGACCCCCACCTGATTGCCGGGGCCACGGGTGTGGCCGCATGTCTCGGAAGCGACTTTGCAAAGGTGAACTACCCCAAAAAGCAGGGTCTTGAATCAAGCGCGATATTCAGGGAGGCCATCCTGTCAGCAGGCCGCACAAAGGTGGTTTGCGCGGGTGGGTCCAGTGATGATGTCGGATCTTTCCTCAAGAGGCTTCACGACCAGATTCATATCAGCGGCGCCGCGGGAAATGCTACAGGCAGGAATATTCACCAAAAACCCCTTGACGAGGCAATCCGTATGTGTCGCGCTATTTATGCCGTCACAGTTGAGGGGTTGGGCCCGGAAGAGGCACTGAATATCTATCACTCAAAATAGGATGGCGCCCGAATGATAAAACTGGTTTTACTGCGACATGGAGAGAGCATATGGAACCGGGAGAACAGGTTTACCGGATGGACGGATGTTGACCTCTCGGAGCATGGCAAAGAGCAGTCCCACAGGGCGGGACAACTGCTGAATATCGGAGGTTATTCCTTTGATGTAACATACACATCCGTACTAAAGCGGGCCATCAGAACATTGTGGATCGTCCTGGACGAGATGGACCTTATGTGGGTCCCCGTTTATCGTTCCTGGCGGCTTAATGAAAGACACTATGGCGGACTTCAGGGTCTTAACAAACAGGCTACGACTGAAAAATATGGATACGAACAGGTCCGGAAATGGCGGAGGAGTTATGATATACGACCACCCGGTCTGGACGAAACAGACAGACGCCACCCGCGATTCGATCCCAGATATGCGCACCTGAAAGAGAATGAATTGCCGGCTGCCGAGTGCCTCAAGGACACTCTCACCCGCGCACTTCCTTACTGGCGTAAAACAATCGAGCCATCCTTGCGCGAAGGAAAAAAGGTTTTGGTCTCGGCCCATGGGAACAGCCTGAGGGCTTTAATCAAATACCTTGACAATGTTTCCGATGATGAGATTGTAAGGCTCAATATCCCTACGGGATTTCCGTTAGTATATGAATTAGACGATGACCTGAAGGCAGTAAATCATTATTACCTCGGAGACGGGGAAGAGATTAAGAGGGCCACGGAATCGGTAGCCGGACAAATTGCAGCTGATAAAGGGGACAAAAAATAGGTTCAGGAGTTTCAACAGCCTGGAAAGCACGGGGGGGTCACTTATTAAGTTAAATAGAGTCTGTTTATAAATTGCCATTTTAAATTTTTGTCATGCACGAAGTCAGTAATCGGGCATCCAGAAGGCATTGAAAACACTGGATTCTCGATGTAAGTCCGTGCGCGAGTCGCTTCGACCCGCTTAAAAGACCGAGGGAATGACTGGGAGGGGTCGGACTGAGGGGATGACCGCGATAAATCAGGTGGTAAATGCTGAATATATAACCACAGATAAGCCTGAAGATCCGGGATTGTTTATGAAATTTCAGACGCGGGCGGACCTATCTGTTCAGTAGCCGCGCGGCGTCTTTGGCAAAGTACGTGAGGATAATGTCCGCGCCGGCCCGTTTAATGGAAGTCAGCACCTCCATCATCACCCGCTTTTCATCGATCCAGCCCAGTTTTCCGGCGGCCTTTATAAGAGAGTATTCTCCGCTTACATTATATGCCGCTACGGGCAGATCACAGTTTTCCCTGATATCCGAGATTATGTCGAGATATGACATGGCCGGCTTTACCATAATGATATCAGCACCTTCCGCGATATCCAGTGCCGCTTCTTTTAATGCCTCCCGTCTGTTGGGGGGATCCATCTGGTATGAATACCTGTCACCGGATTGCGGGGACGACTGGGCGGCTTCCCTGAAAGGGCCGTAAAAAGCAGACGCGTATTTTACCGCGTAAGACATTATGGGGATTTCAGGGAACCCTTCTTCATCAAGTGCAAGCCTTATCGCCTCGACTCTTCCATCCATCATATCCGATGGCGCCACCATGTCGGCCCCTGCCTTTGCGTGTGAAACCGCCTCTCTGGCGAGCAGCTCCAGAGTGGGGTCGTTCTTTACCTCGCCTTCCTCGACGATCCCGCAGTGGCCGTGGCTTGTGTATTCACACATGCAGACATCCGTTATCACGCAGAGACCGGGAGCTTTATCCTTTATGGCCTTAACGGCCTGATGAACGACCCCGTCGGGGTCATACGCTCCCGACCCTGATTCATCTTTTTCTTCAGGGATACCGAAGAGTATTACGGCAGGGATGCCGAGAGAATGGACTTCTTTCGCGTGTTTTGCGATCCGGTCTACCGATTCCTGAAAGCAGCCCGGCATTGATTTTATCTCCCTGCGAATGTTTTTGCCGAATGTTACGAAAAGGGGATAAATAAAGTCATCGGGAGATAGCGAGGTCTCTCTCACCATTCTCCTGATGGCCCCTGTCTTTCTGAGTCTCCTCGGCCTCTGATAAGGAAACATAAGGGCTGGCTAACTCTTTATCCGCATGAACTGCAGCCGGAATCACATGAAGAAGGCGGTTCATTGCTGTTTATGACGAAACCTTCTCCCTGCTCTGTCTTAATATAATCAACCTCTTTATCCCGTAAGCTCTCGGATGCTTCTTTGTCGACAAACACCCTGAGTCCGTTGTGTTCTACCGTCTCATCGCCTTCCGAGGCGTTTTCATCTAAATCTATTCCATAGCTTGGTCCGCAGCAGCCTGAGCCATGTATGAATATCCTTAGTCCCCAGTTTTCCTTGCCTTCCGATTTTAATATTTCTTTGGCCTTTTCCGTTGCTGTATCCGTGATTTTTAACACTGTAAACCTCCAAGTTTTTTTATAATTTTAGGATAAGTCATCGTTATGAAAAATGCAAGCGGCGGCATCGCTTTTCAGTTAGTCCCGTGAGAGGATTTTATCGGCGAATTACGGATAATACGGGCTGGATGATTAGTATATCAGCTTTATCGGTTTACCGGCATACCCAGGGATGTCCCGGCCGGTATCGGTTGAGACATCCTTCTGAAACGCCAGGATGTTATGTCTCCGGATGCATATTTATAGCAATGATTGTTGGGGCTGCAAGCTGCAACGCGCTTTAAAAATATATATTAATTTGACATTAATTTGACATTAATTTTATTATAATAAGCTGTAATTGTTCACGAT
>JAYWMP010000028.1:0-16783 GCA_035873255.1 Nitrospirota bacterium | reverse complement strand
ATTTTGTGAGGGGTTATTCCATGTTTACTCAGGCTACGTTGGGACCGGTATGGTTTGCCAAAGGCGGTTCTACCCGGAAGCCGTTGCCATGGGGTGAAGCACATAAAGAATACATGAAAAATAATTTTGCACATAATGTTTCACTGGTTATACTGGGTGAGGATTTACCATCTGAAGAAAATCGTGTAACACTTGATCCAGGCGTGGTTGATTCAAACGGGATACCTGCACCTAAAATAACTTATAAAATGAAAGAAAACACTCTTAATCTGATGAATCACGGCCTGGCGCGCGCAGAAGACATATTGTGGGCAGCAGGAGCATATGAGGTGAAAAAGATCGGTATTATGCCAATTGCCCTGCATTTGATGGGAACTGCCAGAATGGGTAATGACGCATCCAGGTCCGTGGTGAATAGTTGGTGCCAGGCTCATGATGTAGATAATCTTTTCATCGCGGATGGAAGTTGTTTTGTGACTTCAGGGGCGGTAAATCCAACACATACAATTCAGGCGATAGCCTTGAGGTGTGCTGAGTATATTGTGGATACTTTTTAAAACGGCTTTAGGGTTTTCATTATGTGAAAGGTGATATTGTTACGAGAATATTGTTAAAGAAAAGCCAGGGGACACCCCTTACTCTTTATCCTTCAACTGGGCCTCGAGATCCGTTAGCCGTTCCTCGATCCCCTTCTGCTTTTTTGCGTTGATATACAGATAGAAGGAGACTCCCAGCCATGCAATTGTGTACGCCCCGAAGAGATAAACCCCGTTTTCCATTTTTAATCCTCCATTTTTTTCTTTAATATCTCTAATCTTTCTTCTATCCTTGCCAGCCTGAACCTGAAAAGGAACAGGAAGATAGTGAGGACAGCAAAAGTAGCCAGGCTGAATAACATCACCTTTTTCATCACAGGGTCAAGACCGCCGCCTTCCTGCGAAAGAAGAGGATGTATGGAATTCCACCATTTCGTTGCATACCTTACTACAGGAATATCCACGTACCCGATTATTCCTATGACCGCCGAATATTGCGCTTTTTTGAATTTATCCGCAATGCCGCCCCGCAGTAGAAAGTACCCTATATAGATAAACCAGAGGATAAGCACGGTCAGGAGTCGTGGGTCCCATGTCCACCATACATTCCAGATAGGCCGCGCCCACATGGAGCCTGTTATAAGAACAAGGGTCGAAAAAAGCACGCCGATCCCGGCGCAAGTGCCGGCAACCGAGTCCAGGACGATTTTTTTCTTCCAGAGGAAGATAATGCTGGAGACGAATACTCCAGTAAACGCCAGAAACGCCCCCAGTGCCAGTGATACATGAAGATAAAAAATCCTCTGCACATCACCCATTACTTTTTCGGTCGGCGCTACCCTGAATATCAGGAAAAAATCCAGCGGCATCATGACCAGAAGGAGAAAGAAAAGTATCGTTATGGTTCTGTCTGTTTTCATCTTCGGTTATTCTTCTATAAGATACCTGAATACCAGCAGGGAAATAGCAAGATAGAGCATATCAAAAACAGCCAGCAGCTGAATCCACTTGCCTGCCTCCCCTGACTTTCCATTTAGAATCATATCCATGGAAGTTACACCTCCCAGGATGACCGGGACCACCACAGGCAGGTAGAGAAAAGGCAGCAGTATCTCGCCGTACCTCGATGCGGTCGAGAGAAAAGAGAAGAGCGTCCCCACAAGGGAAAACCCCAGTGTGCCCAGGAAAAGGGCCGGAAGCAGTTGTGGAAGCAGGCCTATGATTTTTTCGAAATCAAACAGGATTGCGAAAAAAAACAGTGTGAAGCATTCCATTATCATAAGAAAGAGAAGATTGCCCAATGCCTTTCCCAGATAAAAACTTTCGGCTGACACAGGCGAAAAAATTACGCTCAGGTATGCGTCTTCATCTCTTTCCGCCACCGACATCCTGCCCATGCCCAGGATACCCGAAAACGCAAAGATCACCCAGAGGATTCCGGACGCCATTGATGAGACATTGTCTTTATCCGGATTAAGCGCGAAATTAAATATCACGAGGAGGAGTAATGAAAGAAAGAGCATCAGACTGAGTGACTCCCTGCCCCTCAGCTCAAGAAGAAGGTCTTTCCTCAGTATCGTCAGGGCGTCCCCGATAAAACTCATAACCGCGCCTCTCCCGTAGAAGCAAAAAGCCTGTAAATCTCTTTTGCGTCCACTTCTTCTCTTCTGTTAATGAACAATAATTTTCCCTTACGCAGAAACGCCACATGATCCGCAAGCTCACAGCCCTCTTCCACCAGGTGGGTCGAGACAATGACCGACTTCCCCTGCCTCTTAATCTCCTTTATCTTCGAGAGGATGGATGATCTCCATCGAATGTCGAGTCCGGTAAAAGGCTCATCCAGGATAACGACCTTCGGATCCGTAATAAAGCCCTTTGCAAGGGCAAGCCGCTTCTTCATTCCCTGGGAGAGATCATTAACCGGATCATTTCTCCTCTCCCAAAGCCCATGTTTTCTCAGTGTGCTCTCAACCGATTTTTCCCTCTGTTTGAAGGAAAAGAGCCTGCAGACAAAGTCCATATTCTCCATCACTGTGAGGGCATTGTAAAGTGAGGTCTTATGTCCGAGGTAAAAGGTCTCTTTTTTTATATCACTTTCAGAATATGCCCTGCTGTTATAGAATGCCTTTCCTTCGGTAGGGGCCATAATGCCGGAGATTATTTTAAGCAGCGTTGTTTTACCGGCTCCGTTGGGGCCGAAAACAGTAATGCAAGCGCCGGCCCCGATATCCATATCAATTCCCTTCAGCGCTGTCCTGGCGTGATAATGTTTTCTGATCCCTTTCAGCTTTATAATGTTCAAGACCCGAGTCTCTCCTGTATTTCCCCTCTTCTCTTCTCCAGGACTTTCCTGAAAGTCATATAATATCCGCTTAAATCCTCTTCAACCGCCTCGGCTTCGAGTCCGGCAAGGATTCCTTCCAGTCTCTTTTTTTCTCTCATCAGATTCCATCTGTAAATTTTATCTTTCATTATGAAAAGACCGGAGCCGGCCAATACAAAGGCCGCAAGAATCGAGACCTGCCACCAGCTGAAGACGCCCCTGTAAGAAGGCCCAGTCACTCTGAGATCAATCGTTCTCAAGTCTCTTCCCTCCAGGAGGCTGTAAGTTCCGGAATCATCCCCTTCAAATCTTCTCTTTCCCATCTCCCCGAGGTTTGAGGAGTTCACCTGCCAGCCCGTACTGTCTGCAAAAAAGACTGATATTTGTTTTGCGGGCGGGCTGTAATCTTCACCGTGAAAAGAGAGGTCAAATACGCCTATGTCGCTCTTTAAAAAATATTCGAGTAAAATGGTGCTTTCCCCCGGAGGAATTTTATTTTGAGATACCACGCCCTGTGACAGGGTAAAGATACCCTCCCTGTCGGTTCCCACAACGCTGACCAACGAATATGACGTCGGAAGGGGAATAAACATGGCCTGGTTTATCTTTAATTTATCATTATATCCGCCCACATAAGTTAACCTGCTGTTGTTTTCGATGTCTATCGTATCGTACACAACGACTGTCTTGTCATCATAGGGGGTAATCATCAGGGTCCTCCGTGGTATCCCCACATTTTCGATCCTGTCGGTTATTTCATATACATTGAAATTCAGGGTATAATCTTGCCGCTGCTTTTTTATCAGGATGGGCGGGGAATAATAAGCGACACCCCTGTAACTCACTTCCCCTGTTATGGCTGCGGCGGAAGAGACATCCACCACCCCTTCAAATATACCGGACGGGCCGGTCCTGAGTTCATAGGTCCGCAGGATTTCATACCCCCCGGCATTTTTCGGGTTGACCACAAGTATCTTAAAAGGGTAGTCGGAAAGCTTCACGCCTTTTGTGGCATTTGACACATTTACTCGTACGGATATTGCAAAAGCGCCGCTTGTCGTTAGTAGTATGCTTAACAATGTTATTAAGAAGATAATTTTTTTCCGCAAATTCTGAGCACCTCTTTGTTGATATCCTGCTTAAGTTTTTTTGAAATCTCCTGTCTGGGGTTTAACCCCATCCTGTTCAGGAGGTCCCTTTCCATTTTCAGGGCGGGGAGCGCCTGTCTTTTCAGGTATTCCCTTGTGGAAGCATGATCTTCCTCTGTCAGCTTGCCCATTTCGAACTCAAAATCTATATCCGATATCGCCTGGACGCCCTCCTTCTTCTCGGTCTGTATACCGGCAAGGGTCCCTCCGCTCACAAAAGGCCAGTAATTCTCACCTGCGAGCGGAAGAAGGATATAGGCGAGGGATGCTGAAATCAGAATAAAAAAGAGTATAACCATTATTCAGCTCCTATTCCTTTCAGGCGCATAATAACTTCTTTCTCGATAACATCAATCCCATCCTCTCTCCTACGTGTGGGCAGGACCGCCCAGACAATACCAAAGACGACAACGCCGGTGCCTGTCCATATCCATGAGAGGAGAGGGTTTATCACCACGGTCAGGGTGATGGAGCCGTCCCCGTTCCAGCCTCCCAGGATCAGGTAAAGATCTTCGGAGATACCGCTCATTATGGCGACCTCCGTGGTCGGCTCCTGTTTTTTGTAAAACCTCTTCTCGGGCTTCAGGGTGCCTTTAAACTCCCCCGATTTATAGACTTCTATCAGGGAACCGACACTTTCATAGTTCCATCTGTCGAGATTGGTCAGGTCCACATATTTCAACCGGTAGTTTTTTACCGTAACCTCCTGCCCCTTTACCAGGCCGAAGTCTTCCTTGTACTGATAATAACCGTAACTTGCCAGCCCCAGGACTATAAAAACCATGCCGATATGGACAATGAAGCCTCCGTACCTCCTCCTGTTTATGCTGACAAGACGCCGGAATGACGCGAGCCACCCTCTGCCGTGATTTTTCACCCCGGCCTTTGTGCCGAGATAAAACTCTCTCATCAGCGTAACTATGACAAATACCGAAAGGGAATAGAAAAAAACGGGCATAAATTCCCTGATACCTGAAATATATAAAAGGGGCAGAGATACTGTCGTCAATGAGACAGGAACCACCAGGTTTTTTAATATCCCCTTCGGAGAAGTCTTGCGCCATCCAAGAAGAGGACTTAGCGCCATCAGAAGGAGAAGCAGCAGAAATAACGGCGAATTAATTGTATTAAAGAAAGGGGGGCCGACCGAGATCTTCACGCCTTTTACGGCCTCCGATATCAGGGGGAAAATTGTCCCCCAGAAAGTCGCGAAACAGATACCGACAAGGATTATGTTGTTGTACAGGAATGTGCTTTCCCTTGAGAGAAACGCCTCGATCCTCGGGTTTTTTTCCTTCAACTGATCATATCTTGTCCATATAAGATAAATCCCCGTAGCCAGGGTCACGAACAAAAAACCCAGAAAGACAAAACCTACCGGTGACTGTCCAAAGGCATGGACTGAAGAGATAATCCCGCTTCTGGTTATAAAAGTGCCGAATATACATAAAGAGAAGGTGAGCAGGATCAGGACGAGGTTCCATATCTTGAGCATCCCTCTCTTCTCCTGAATAATGATGGAGTGAAGAAAGGCCGTTGCCGTAAGCCAGGGCATAAAAGAGGAGTTTTCAACCGGGTCCCATGCCCAGACACCTCCCCATCCAAGCTCTTTATACGCCCACCAGCCCCCGAAGATGATGCCGAGGGTCAGGAATACCCACGAAAACAGTATCCAGGCCCTTGTCTTCTTTATCCACCAGTCGCCGAGGTCCCCCGTCACGAGCGCCGCCATGGCAAAGGCAAAGGGGACGGTAAAACCCACATATCCAAGATAAAGTGTCGGCGGGTGAAAGACCATCCCCGGATTCTGCAGCATGGGATTGAGGCCATTGCCGTCACTTCGGAATATTGGGGCCAGTTCAAAAGGCGGGGTGACAAAATTAAGAAGGACAAGGAAAAAGATAAGTGTGAGGTTTAAAAACACGAGAACGTACGGAAGAAAGAGAGTGTTCAGGTTTTTTTCATCACGTTTAACAGTAATAAAAGTAAACAGTGAGAGCAGCCATCCCCAGAACAGGAGAGAGCCTTTCTGCCCGGCCCATAGCCCGGTTATCTTATAAAAAAGCGGGAGACTCCTTTCGGAGTATGCCGCAACATACTCAATCCTGAAGTCGTCCGTGATAAAGGCATAGATAAGAATGGAAGTAGCGAATGTCAGAAAGACAAAGATCGCTTTCGCCCCCCTGTATGACAGATCAATAAACCTTCCGTCTTTTTTCCGGAGACCGGCTGTTAATCCTATTGCAACGAAAATTGCGAGAATCAGGGAAAAGAGCAGTGAGTATCTTCCAAAATCCATCATACTTCGTCACCTTTCTTTTCATACTTTGAAGGGCATTTAACAAGTAGCTTTTTTGCTTCAAATACACCTTTTTCCCTGTTGTAGGAACCTTCAGCCACAAGGGTGACGCCTTCCTGTTCGAGCATGTCCGGCGGTGATCCTCTATATACGACATTCAGCCTCGGCGCGTCTTCCAGATCTTTATCTTTCAGGTCAAAGCTGAGATTCAGTGTGTCGGTGTTATAATTCAGACTGCCCGGGATAATCCTGCCGTTAACCCTGACTTTTCCATCTCCCATATCATCAAGCCTCGCGAAGAATTCCGAGACCTCCAGATAATACATACTGCCTTCCTTCATCCCGAGAAATCCCAGATAGATGAAAGCCAATAAAATTAAAAGCACAGAGAAAACTATCGTGGCCTGTCTCCCTCTCATTTTTCCGTCTCCATATCCGGTTCTTCCGTCAGGCCCCTTATCAGCGCCTGCTTTTTGGGGTCCGTCCAGTTGCCCGGCCCGATCTCAACAAAGGCGACCCTGCCTTTTTTATCGATTATGAAAGATTCGGGTACGCCGGTTGTACCGTAAAGCAGCTGGATATACCCTGTTGTATCCAGAAGCGCCTGGAATGTGTAGCGGTTTTTCTTCATATATGGCGCAACCGCCTTTTTGCCGGCGGCGTCTATGCTTACAGCCAGCATCTCAAAGTCGTCTCCCCTGAACTTCTCATACAGTTTCTGCAGACCGGGCAGTTCATCTCTGCACGAGGGACACCATGTCGCCCAGATATTCAGGAAGAGGACCTTTTTCCCGTAGAAATCCGACAGAGAAATTTCTTTCCCTTCAAGATCTGCAAATGTAAAATCCCTGGCCTGCTCTCCTATTACCGGTCGCGGTTTTCTCTCTCTCCCGTCCTCCTGTCCGTTCAACGCCACTATTACAATCACCGCGCCTAAAATAACAATCGGCAGCCAGATTAAAAGTTTTAGCAGATTTTTCATCGCAAACTCCATTTCATTCTATTCACCATCCCCGAACCTGCGCACCTCATCTTCGAGAAGCGTATCCAGCTCCGGATTAATATCATCCCGCACCGTCTCTTGCCGACCGGATTTCCTGCGCCACAGAATAAGAAAAACCCCGGCTATCAAAAACAGATCGAACAGCAGAAAATAAGGAAACCACCACGCAACGAAATAAAAACCTTTCTTTGACGGCTGCGCCAGCACTTTCGGTCCGTATACGTCTTCAAAATAAGCCAGAATCGATTCTCCGCTTTCACCCTTTGCCAGCCTGTCCTTTATAAGCTCTTTCATCTGCTGCGCCTGGGCGGATGGACAGTTTGTAAGCGTGTAGACATAATCACACCCCGGGCTCATGATGAGGTCCGTAACTTTTTCCAGCTCCATCCGCGATACATCCCTGCCGTAAGATGTGTTGAATGTCAGCATCAGGATACAGATCATCAGGAAAAATATTTTCCCGTGAATCTTCTTTTTATTAACCTCAATTATCCGCATTTATCCTGATGCTTATAAAATTCTGCCGTTGATGCAGCGCCTTTTTCGCTGTTCAACCTGCTCTTCATTCCACATTCAGACCAACTTAACTCTTGTTAATCTCATGGCGTTTAATATTACCGTAATGGTTAATCCCATATCTCCCACGGCCACGGCGACCCATAAATTAATCATACCCAGCAATGCCATTATTGTAAGGCTGCCCTTAACAAGGATCGAAAGGGACACATTCTGCCTTACAACTTGCATTGTCTTTCTGCTGAGATACATGACATACTCGATTTTACTTAAGTCATCGTGCATCAGCGCCACGTTCGCGGTTTCTATCGCAATGTCAGCACCGGCGGCGCCCATGGCTATTCCAACGTTGGCCGCGGCAAGGGCGGGGGCGTCGTTTATTCCGTCGCCGATCATTGCCACAGAGCCGTATCTGCCGGCAAGCTTTTCAACAATCGCTATCTTGTCGTCCGGCAACAGCTGCGCGTGGTATTCATCGATACCGATTTTCCCCGCTAATAACCCGGCGACCCTTTTATTGTCCCCTGTAAGCATTTCAGTTCTTATGTTTAATTTTTTAAGCCGGGATATTATATCAGGGGCATTGTCCCTGACCCTGTCACCCAGTGCAATAACGCCGATCGCCCTCTCCTCATCGGAGATAAAAATAGCGGTCTTGCCTTCCAGTTCAAATTGGGACAACTCCAGGGGAAGATCCAGGGCTAAGCCGTCAAAAAGGTTTTTTGCGCCTGCATAATACTTTTTGCCGTTGATCCAGGCTTCCAGGCCCCTGCCCTTTAGCGCCCTGAACTTCTCAATAGCTTTAAATTGTATATTTTCAGTGTGCGCCTTTTTAAGAACTGCTTTTGCGATAGGGTGTTCCGACCCGGTCTCCAGGGCCGCGGCTAAAGAGAGCACTTCTTCCCTGGAGTGGCCGTTAAAGCCGACAATGTCCGTCACCTCCAGTCTGCCTTTAGTCAAAGTACCTGTTTTGTCGAATGCGACGGCCTTGACCCTGCTCAGCTCTTCCAGGTAAGTCGCCCCTTTTATTAATACGCCGTGTCTGGCGGAACCGGTCAATGCCGAGACCATGGCGACCGGTGTTGATATGGCCAGGGCGCATGGACAGGAGACCACCAGCAGCACCAGCGCCCGGTAAAACCAGACCTCCCATGAATAGCCCAGAATGAAAGTTGGGACAAGAAAGGCTGCTAATGCCATGGCGATGACGATCGGCGTATAATAGGCGGCGAATTTATCTATGAATTTCTCGGTGTTTGATTTTTTTCTCTCGGCCTCTTCAACCAGTTTGACGATCCTGGAAAGGACAGTGTCTTCGGCTTTCTTCGTCACCTCCAGTTCAAGATAACCTTCCTCGTTCATCGTGCCCGCGTAAACTTCATCACCTGTTGTCTTTTCCACCGGGAGCGACTCACCTGTTATGGGCGACTCATTTATGGATGAATGGCCGGTCAGGACTTTTCCATCCAGCGGAATTTTTTCTCCGGGACGGATGACGATTGTATCTCCAGGCCTGATTTCGTCCACATGCAGTTCGATCTCTTTATCTTCCCTCTTTACCCGCGCCGTTTCAGGGGCGAGTTTCAGCAGCCGGCTGATCGATTTCTTGGCATTATCCGCGGCATATTCTTCCAGGGTTTCCGCTATAAAAAAAAGAAATATTACCGCCGCGCCTTCTTCACCGTGTCCGATAAAAAAAGATCCGAAGGCCGCAAGCGCTATAAGACAGTTCATGTCCAGTCGCCGTCGCAGTATGGAACGCACTGCCTTTTTCAGGATTTCCCTGCCGGCGACCGCAATTACCGAAACAAAGACAATCTGCGCGATAATATTCAGTGGCGTAAAAAATTCCAGCGCCAGTCCCGCCAGCAGAAGGGTCAGTGCGATACCACCGGTTATTAATTGCCGGCGTCTCCAGAGTAGCGGTTTTTCCACAAGGAAACCGCCCGCGCCGCAGGCACAGCTTTTTTCTTCCCCGCACGTGTCATTCATCATCTGTAGTTTTGTGTTTTGCATAAATTTCAGTTTATTAACCTGCGGATAAAAATCCGCAATCTCCCGATTAAAGTTAAAAAAAGTGCATATCGCTCAGAACTCTGATTCCGACCAGGGCAGTCCTGAAGTATTACCTCATTCCCTGACATGTTTTAAGCCTTCATTAAACAACCTGTTAATATGCCTGTCATCCAGTGAGTAATAGACCCTCTTTGCCTCTTTCCTGAATTTAACCAGCCGCATGTTCCTTAAAATTCTCAGCTGGTGGGAAACAGCGGAGATACTGCATCCCAGGATGCTTGATATATCACATACGCAGAGTTCTTCCTTTGTCAGGGCGTATATTATCTTCAGCCGTGTAGTGTCCGACAATACGCCGAAGATTTCCGTCAGATGCAATGCGTCCTTATCAGAGAGCATCGCTTTTTTAACGACTTCAACCTTCGTCGTATCTACTGATTTAACTTCACATACATCCTGCTGCTGCTTCATTCGCCTCTCTATCTCCTTGATAGTTGAACACTTGTTCAACTATACTATGAATAATGCAGGGCTGTCAAGGGCTGCGGGTTAATGCGTTTTTAAATATATTTTTATCCGAGTCTTCATAATATCTTCATAAATTTAAAGTATGTTATGGTGATTTTCAGCGGAAAGAGATAAGGAAGCGTTACAATAATCAGACTATGAAATTCAGAGTTATATTTATACATATCCTCATGCAGTTACTTCTGTTATCGGTCGCGGCATACGGACAGGAAAGAAGAATCAATATTATTTACACCGGCGACATGGATGGTGAACTCGAACCCTGCGGCTGTTCACCAAAAACCGATTTTGGCGGTGTAGCAAGGATATCAGGCTATCTGGCGGAACATAAAAATGAACTCGCTCCATATATACTGTTAGACTCTGGCAATTTTTCAGACAAGGATACGCCTCAGGGAAGGCTGAAGGCGGCGGCCATGCTGAAATCCTTCAGCCTTATGAAATATGATGCAGTGGCTTTGTCAGCCAGGGAAGAGATATTGCCGGATGATTTCCTCCAGCCGCTTCTGAAAGAATATAAAGTCCCTGTTGTTTCCAGCCTGCCCGCATACAATCAATCGGTTGCAATTGAGCGTGGGGCCTTGAAAATAAATGTAAGCACTGAACCCGGAAGCCACCGTAAAGATATGCTGAATATCTTTCTGACCGGTCTTTCGATCCCGGAAGCAAAGCTTATAACCGGATGGGATGTTATAATCAGTTCATCAGGCGAAATACTAGATGTCCCACTGAAAGTCAATAATACAATTATTACATCGGGATATCCAAAGGGGAAGAAACTGGGTATTTTAACCGTTCAGACCGACAGTACCGGAAAGATTCTTGAATTTCAGCACAGCTGGCAATCTCTCGGCACTGATATCAGGGAAGATAAAAGTATTCGTAATATTCTGAACGATTATGACATGAAAGTCGCCCGGCTGTTAAAAGAGACGGAAAGGCCTTTGAATGGAACAACATATCTTGGCGTCGCAAGGTGTGCGGAATGTCATCAGCCCTTTGCGGAAAGCTGGCAAAAAACGCGCCACGCCAGGGCATTTTCGAGTCTGGAGCAGGCCGGTAAATCAGCTGATCCCGAATGTCTGGAGTGTCACACTGTAGGGTTTGGGGAAGAAGGGGGATTTTTCAGCATCGAGACAACGCCTGGACTTTCAAATGTACAATGTGAAGTCTGTCATGGATTGGACAGAGAGCACCTGTCGGACTATTCCAGGCCCATGAAGCCCGTATCTGAGGCGGTCTGTCTGAAATGTCATACCGAAAGCAGCAGCCCTGACTTCAATTATCAGCTTTATCTTGAAAAGATCAAACATTAATAAAAATACGGAGGATTAAATGTTCATGAAAAAAATGTTTATGGCCCTGATATCATTCGCCCTGCTGCCCCTGCTTTTTTCCTGTAAGGCCAGCGAGCCCGAACCAACCGTCATAAAGGGAATTCATACTGTACTGGAAGGAAAGCAGTTTGAATTTGACGGCAAAACCGTCGAAATAATGGAGTTTCTGAGTTTCTCCTGCCACACCTGTTACGACTTTGAAAGATCAATCCCGGTGATAAAGGGGAACTTTCCCAAAAAAATCATATGGAAGGTTGTCCCTGTTTACTGGGGGCGGAACGGCTCTTCCAAACCTGGTGAGGCTTACCTTTTGGCGGAAGAAGCCGGAAAGGGCGAAGAGATGAAGAAGGCGCTCTTTGACGCAAAAATGGTCCAGAAGAAAAATATCGCGGATATCGACGTCCTCGAGAGTATCGGCACTGAGATAGGTCTCAGTCCTGATTTTGGGAGCAGGCTCAGGGCGGGGGAGAAGGCCGAAGCTATGCAGGAGAACCTGAAGATGGCTGCGGCGTACAAGATTGAGGAGACTCCCACCCTGATCATTGCCGGCAACATTGCGACAAATCCGCACGCGGTTGATCACAACATTGATGCTTTCAGGGATAATGCTATAATGATTTTAAAGAGCATACTTACTAAAGAATAAGAGCTGCGCCTCGATCGGATTCCCCAGGCGGAGTTTGTTTGAGAAAACCTGGCAAGCCGTGTCTATCCCTGCTTTCTGGATTGACACGGTCTTTGCCGTTCGCGCCGGGACAGGCCTTCTTATGAAGCAACTTGCTTTCGATTCCTTACTTCTCTTCGCCTGTAGTCATGCGCCTTAACTATCCATGCTCTTCATATACTCAGTTTCTATCGTCTGTAACCATTCCACCATCTCCCGCCGCGCCGCCTTTGCGTTAAAGCCATACCATAGTTTTCTCTCTTTCGGGTATGATTCAAGCGCGTCCTTGAATTTCCTGAACGCCCCTTTCCCATCAAGAATACTCTGGAGATCTTCTTTGAGCACGCTACCTTCGAGGCCGTCCGTAAATTCTTTCATCGCGGCAAACCCTTTCCGGCTATCCCGTTCCGGAATTCTTTTGTAGCGGTCTTTTTCGAAGATAAAGATATCGAGCGCAAGTTCGATCTCTTCATCCATCCATTCAGGGATATCGTAATCCTCGTCGAATTCCACCTCTTCATATTCCGACATATCGTCATCAACGGCCTCATTAAGTATTTCCTGCGCCTTGTTGATGATATCTTCTGACAGAATAATGATTTCACCGGTCCTGGTATCCAGGAAATAATCGAATGCCTCCCTGGAGAGATCTTCCATCGCCTTCTGTAATGCATCGAAATCAATGTAAGGTTTGCTCATAAGCCCTTTATCAACAAATATAGAGCGGGATATTCATCCATTGCAATGGCCGTTTCCTCATTAAGGTATCGCAGGGTCAAGGGTATATATTTCTGAAAAAACAACTTTCCCTTTGCCTTTGACAGAAATCCATATGCGCCAAGAGCCTGCATATGTCTCTGGAGCCGGCAGGGAAGAAGTGTCTCCCTGAATTCTGTTTCATTGAAATTCTGATCTAACTTCTTCATCCCTTTAATATAATAATCGAGCAGCCGCTGACGCGTCTCTTCATCGAGACGAGAATAGGGGTCCCACAGAATGGATGCGATGTCGTATCCCGGTGGACCCATCCTTGCGCCCTGATAGTCGATAATCCAGGGGATATCGCCCCTGGTCACCATGATATTGCGGGACTGAAAATCCCTGTGCACGATGGTTTTTCCGAATGCATCGACCTTTACAGCAAGACTATGGAATTCCCTGTCAAGCCGGCCCCGGTCGTTGATGTCAGTTCCTTTCAGCCCGGAAACAAACATCTCGATAAAATAGTTGGTTTCCCACCTGAGATGCCGGTAATCAAAAATCCTCGATTGCAGGGTGGGACAGTCAGAGACATTATCTGTTGCGGAGGTATGCAACAATATCAGTATGTCGATAACCCTCCGGTAAAGTTTCTCTATTGTTTCTGGAGACTTTCTGCATTTAAGCCATGAATAGAGGGTAATATCTCCGAGGTCTTCAAACAGCGAGTATAAAGCCATACCGGCAGAATCCCTGTTGAAACAGGGCGGACAGGTGTTTTCATGATTCAGACTTAACATTTCGGGGACGGGCAGGGAATATTTTCTGAAAAATTGTGTGTATATAATATGCCTCTGGTAATCGGGGTCGGTCTTCGGGCATTCCATCAGAACGGTCGTCTTTCCCTTGTCCCTGACCCTGTAGTATCTCCTGTCAGAGCCGCCGCCGCCTATTAATACCGTCTCCGCTTTCTCTGAAAAACAGGACAGTATATGGTCCGGGGGGGAGATGCCGTTAATTATGCCCGATGCTCCGGCCGGCACTCTGAATCCAGGCCCAACAATAATATTTTCGAGATATTCACCTTCAGCTATTCCGGAGCCCGGAAGGATGATGCAGTTATTAAGATATGCCTCGCCCTGAATTTCGCAGTCTCTTTCCAATACGGCATAGCCTTCAATCTCCGCCTTGCCGCAGTCTGCGGAGGGGTGGATGTAGAGGGTCTCCCCGTCCCTTTCTAATGCCCCGAAGACTGCATCGGAGTAAGCCCCGGGCGTGCCGATATCATTCCATTGACGGCCTGTAAAGTCCACTGTTCCGATAGTATAACCGGCGGATAAGGCCCTCTGCCAGGCATGAACCACGCTGGAAATCCCTTCCGGTACAAAGTCCAGAAACTCCGGAGAATATACGGCGATGCCTGTAAATGCCGACAAGCTTGATGTTTCGTGATCAGGGAGGTCTGTCGGCCGGATTGATTTCAGCCGGCCCCTGTCATCTATCAGCATGTTGTTGAATTTTTGATGGTTGTGGACGGCTAGTGTTGCCAGATCACCTGATGAGAGGTGTCTTTCTATTAATATTTCGAGGCTGATATCCGAAAAAATATCCGAGTTATGTACAAGAAAGACGGATTTACGCAGCAGTTGCTCCGCGTTTTTTAATGCGCCGCCGGTATCAAGCGCCCTGGCTTCATGAAAAAGTCTGACTTTCCCGGCATATGGCGAACCATCCACCCAGTCTCTGATCATCTCCCATTTATGGTGGATATTAATGCCGACACGATTGAGAGGGACACAGAAGACCTTTTCGAGCACTCTTTCAAGAATGGGCTTACCAAGGACCGGCAGCAATGATTTCGGAATGTAATTGGTTATCGGCCGGAGTCTCTCGCCGGAGCCTGCCGCTAAAATGAATGCATTAATCCCCTTCATCGGTATAGAAGATATTTTTTTCTGAATTTTTTGTCAAACTCTCTTAGTTCGGCGTTCCACCAGGCCTCCATCTTACTTAATTCGGTCCCCATTGTTATCTCTTCCCGCAATCTGTCCGTGCCGGAGAGTATATCTATAGGCAGGAGATTCTCTTCATACTCATAAGGTGGATTTTTCCAGGCAAAGATGCCGGGATAAAGGTCACGTACAGCTTTCAATATGGCTACGGCTGTCTTAAAAGGCTTATACTTCTCCCTGTTAATAACATGGATCTGGGCGCCGCCGCAGAGCTTTCCGGCATATTTCTGGAACGTTGGCATAAAGTATAACGGCCTGAAGACAGCCCCGGGCAATCTGAAATCCCCCAGCCGCTTCACCAGGTCCTCGGGATCGACAAATGGTGCGCCGAATATCTCGAACGGCCTTGTGGTCCCGCGTCCCTCACTCAGATTAGTCCCCTCAAGGAGGCAGACACCCGGATAAATCGTAGACGTTTCGATCGTCGGCATGTTTGGAGAGGGTTGGATCCATGGAAGGCCTGTATCATCAAACCACATCACGCGTCTCCAGCCCTTCATCGGGACCACATGAAGTCTCAGGTCCGGATAGAATACATCCTGCAGATAAAGTGCTATTTCTCCTATCGTCATCCCATGACGGACGGGAAGCCGATGCAGTCCCACAAAAGAAGCGTATTCCGGCTTAAGGACCGGCCCCTCGACTATATGCCCGCCGATCGGATTCGGCCTGTCAAGCACAACTATCGTTTTTCCCAATGCCAGGCATGACTGCATGGCAAGCGCCAGTGTCCAGATGAAGGTATAAAAGCGGGCGCCGGTATCCTGCAGATCGACTACCATAACATCCATGCCTTTGAGCATCCGGGGGTCCGGCTTTCTGGTTTTTCCGTAAAGGCTGAAGACCCGGATTCCTGTTTTATGGTCGCGATATCCTTCCCACTCGATCATATTGTCCTGGGTTTCGCCCTTTATACCATGCTGGGGGCCGAAAAACGCCTTTACCCGGAGCTTTTTTGATCTCAAAAAGATATCGGAGGCATGCCTGAACCGGCTGTCCATGGATGCGGGATGGGCCAGGAGTCCTATCTGTGCGCCCTGAAGGTATTTTGGCCACGATCTTTCGAGGAGATCCAGACCTGTCTTCACTTTACCGCGCAATTAAGAGTTCCTTCCGACGTTTTAACCCAGCAGGATGTCCCTGAGCTGCATGGTGAGCTCCTTGAGCCGCTGGTTGAAGTTATCCTCATTCAGCTCGACAAGCTTGATATCATCCCGTTTTTTTATATCACTGATGAAACCGGGGCCCTTATGGGCGATTGAGGCGACAACAGGCTTCTCCGCATTAAGCCGTTCCGTGATAAGTTTGGGGAATTTTCGGGACTGACATTCCATTTTCGTGATCCCATCGAAGATATATAACCCTGTCTTTTTCTCTCTTGCGAATATATTTTCAAGAAATTCATCAAAGCCTTTAACGTCGACCTTGTATTTCCCGACGACATACCGGCTTTTCAGTGCAATGCTTGCAAGGATCCTGCTGTCACCGTAAGAACTGACAAGCTCAAAGCTCTTTTTGACGCCGTTTTCCACGATTTCGGACGTATAAAATCCGACCGGATTAAACTCCTTGAAGATTTCAAAGAGTTTTTTAATTATAGTCGTCTTCCCGGAGCCGGGTGCTCCTGTAATTAAAATATTCTTCATCCCAGTAAGATATCTAAAAGCCTGTCGAATTCTTCAAGCGAGTTTAATCCGGT
>JAYWMP010000010.1:0-2129 GCA_035873255.1 Nitrospirota bacterium | reverse complement strand
ATCGTTTGGATATGCGACCGGCTGTAAGCCTGTCGTTCTACAGTAAAATTTCGAGGAAATCGGAGGATTTATGGTAGAGAAATTAACAGAAAAAATCAGTGATGAAGACAAGAAAATATCAAGAAGAGGGCTTTTAGTAGGCGCTGGTAAAGTAGCGGCCGGTGCGGCCATTGTAACGGCGGGAATGGGGTTAGTATCAAAGGCTGAGGCTTCTACATCTAAATATCCATGGCCATACAAAAAACTGGACATTGACAAAGTAGCCAGAATAGCCTATGAAAACTGGTTTAAAAATTTCTGTTGTTATGCGGTCACAAGCGCTATCCTTATCCCACTGCGGGAAAAAGTCGGGGAACCGTATACATCATTTCCGCTAATGTCGACCAAATGGGGACATGGGGGTGCTGTAGGCTGGGGAACATTATGCGGTTCATTAACCGGAGCCGGTATTGTTACAGGTCTTTGTGCCGGACATGATGGTGAAAATATACTCAATGAAGTGATCTACTGGTATGCTGATACGGCGCTGCCAATGTATAAGCCGGCAAATCCAAAGGCAAGTATCAAGAGTGTGAACAAAAGTGATTCACCTCTATGCCACATATCTGTCGGCAAATGGATGAAGAAGGAAGGGGTTAAATTCTTCTCGCCTCAAAGGAAAGATAGATGCGCCAGACTTTCAGCTGACGTTGCAGTACAGACCGTGAAGTTCCTGAATGCCTGGGCGGACGGCAAATTCAAGCCCACTCATAAATTCCCTCTCTTTGGGTATGGAATCACCGCACAGAATAACTGCACGGAGTGTCATGGCTCCGACATACCACAGCCGTTAAGATAGTCGGATTCAGGGCCGTTCGATGACTGAAACGGCAAGTTAGCAAAGGCGGGATATATTTATCCCGCCTTTTTTTGTATGTAAAACATGAATTATCGCATGAACCGCGCTGTTTTTACTCACCCTCCCGCCGGGGGAGGTAAACTTCATAAATATGTAAATGTTAAAATAATATATGGCCGGGAAAAAATCGGATAATATACTCGTCAGGGGTGTTAACTGGATAGGTGATGCCGTAATGACGATGCCTGCCTTAAAAGCCGTCAGGACCGCGAATCCAGGTTCAAAAATAACGCTGCTGGTCCGACCCTGGGTTTCTCCGTTATTCGAGAAGAGTCCCGATGTGGACGAGATAATTATATACGAGGATAAACATAAAGGTCTTCTGGGGAAATTCGGGCTGGCAAGTCTGCTTAAGAAGAAGGATTTCCGCATGGCGGTTCTTTTTCAGAATGCGATGGACGCCGCAGTCGCGGCATTTCTTGCCGGTATCCCAGAGAGGATTGGATATGCAAGGGATGGAAGGAGGATGCTTCTCACAAAGGCTGTTCCGTTCGATAATTACGCCGGAGGACTCCATCATATCGAATATTATCTTCATCTGCTCGAAAAAGCGGGGTTTGCGGCGCAATATGCGCTGCCGTGGCTTCACCTGTCAGTCGATGAAAGACTCCGGGCGAGAGAGAAACTGGAGCATATGAAGCGGCCTGTTATTGCGATAAACCCGGGTGCTGCTTACGGGTCTTCGAAAAGATGGAGACCGGAGCGCTTTGCAGAGATAGCGAAAAGGGTGATTAACGGGATAAACGGCAGTGTTATAATCTTCGGAGGGCCGTCGGAAAGAGAGATTGAGGATGAAATTGCGGTGGAGATAAGAAAAGAGGCCGGTCCAGGTTATCCAGAATCAGGCGAGCAGAGAGCCGAACTTATGTTGATGGCCGGCAAGACCGGACTGAGAGAGCTTGCCGCCCTGATTTCTGAATCCGACCTGCTTGTCACAAACGATTCAGGCCCCATGCATATGGGATATGCGACCGGCGCGCCAGTTGTTGCCATATTTGGATCAACGTCACCGGCGCTTACCGGTCCCGCTGGAAGAGGCGATATAGTAATAAGCAAGGCAATGGATTGTGCGCCCTGTTTTGAAAGAGAATGTAAAAAAGGGAATCTGGCCTGCATGGATGCTGTCAGCCCTGATGAGGTCTTTGACGCCATAGGTAAGTTTGTTGGTTCCGGAAAGGCCGTATTTTTTGACAGGGATGGGACCATATGCAGAGACGCGGGCTATCTGAGT
>JAYWMP010000212.1:0-1794 GCA_035873255.1 Nitrospirota bacterium | reverse complement strand
CGGATGGAGGAGTCCTCCATCGATTTTTTAGTAAAATCCATGTGGATCGTCAGTATTTTCTGGCTGTCATTTCTTGAGACGGGTGACGAAGAGATAACTGTTTCGAGACTGGAAGAGGGCATAGATATGATGCGCAACCTTCTCCGGCCGTATTTGAGAGGGACCCCTCCCGGCTGTTAAACAGGTGAGGGCAGGCCGGATATCAGGGGAACTATAAGGGCGGTACTCCATATGAGAGGCCGACCGCTCTTATAAATGAATTTTATGCGGGGCCGTGGTTAATCAAAAGCCCCTTATGACCGCTGACCGGCTTAGGCAGTTTCCGCTTTTGAAAGCGCGTTAACTTTTTTTGTCAGTTTTGATATCTTTCTTGCAGAGTTATTTTTATGCAGTATTCCTTTTGAATTTGCGCTGCTTATTGTTTTTATCGCAATTTTCAATGTTTTTTCGGAATCTTCCCTGTTATTGTCCTTGATCGCGGTCTCGACCGCCTTCGTGACACTCTTGATCCTGGTGCGCGCCATCCTGTTGCTCAGGTTCTTCTTTTCCGCCTGTCGTGCTCTTTTTAGTGCTGAAAGATTTTTTTTAACCGCCGCTTTTGCCGCCAAATCTTACTCCTCCTTGAAAAATTGATCTTATTTTTTAACATATTATGCTGTTTTTTAGCAACAGGTCATCTGTCTGACCGGAAAATATAATAGAATAAACGCCTTGTTTTTTAAACGGTATTGCCGGGGTGCTTTCTCTTCTCTCCTTTTTGTGGTCTGCAACCCCCGGGTTTCATAATTTGACTTTGATCGCGGCCTGCCGGAAAACGCTTTCATCATGGCGGGGTATTTTGTTATGATTAGCATGCATATTATTTCCAGCAAACTACAGCTTTTCATGTAATAAAGGAGGCATGTCATGTCGGATCTGAAAAAAATGTATAAAACAATAATGAGCGATGATTTTCCTGATGAAATGACGATAAAGTTTGGTGATCAGACGTTGATCTACAGGAAAAGGTCATGGAAGATACCTGATGCAAAGACTGGCGAACTTATCGAAAAAGGCCTTCGTTATGGTGAGAACCCTGAACAGCAGGCCGCGCTCTTCGAGCTTGTTAACGGGAACCTTGTACTTGGAGACTGTAAATTTATCGGGCCGGGCAATGGACTTGTCAGCGCTATTTCAGAGACCGACATGATACAGGCTGGAAAACATCCGGGCAAGACTAACCTGACGGACCTCGACAACGCGCTTAATATACTTAAATACCTTGCCGGCAGACCGGCCGCCGTGATATTGAAGCATAACAATCCCTGTGGGGCCGCTTACGGCGAAACAGTCTCGGAGGCTTATGACAGGGCGAACATGGCCGACATAATTGCCGCCTTTGGCGGCTGTCTTGTTGTCAACAGGGCCATGAACAGGGAAACCGCCGAGATGGTGAGCGGGAATTACCTGGAGGTGGTGGGAGCGCCTGACTTTGAAGAGGGAGTGGTGGAGATTCTCGCGAAACGCAAGAACCTCAGGATAGTCAGGATAGCCGGGATAAGTCAGCTCGAAAAATACAGGGAGCTGCGTTTTGTTGACTTTAAATCGCTGATGGACGGCGGCATTATCGTCCAGCAGTCACCAGTCAACAGGATAAGGACAAAGGACGATTTCCTCCCCGCCAAAACCGTATATAAAGATAAGGAATACGTTATCGACCGGTCGCCGACGGACAGGGAATATGATGATATGCTCTTCGGCTGGAACATCGAGCAGGGCGTTACCTCCAACTCGGTCATTTATGTGAAGGACGGC
>JAYWMP010000209.1:0-22694 GCA_035873255.1 Nitrospirota bacterium | reverse complement strand
TCGCAATAATTCCTATATGGTTGTTCCTGAACGCGAGATAAAATATGTATAAGATCATCGCAAGGACATACGCGACGGTTGATAATCCGAAAAAAGTTGAGCTGTCCATCTATTTTTTCCCTTCCGGGCCCGCGCCGAGGATCCTCGCCAGTTTATCTATCTTCCCCTCGAAGGCAGCCCTGTTTTTATTTGCAGATGCCCCGATTGATATCCTTATCTTATTGTTTTTGCCCGCGATATCAACCCATATTCTTCTGTGGCTCATAAAAAAAGTGATATAAAGTCCGAGCGCCATGATAAAGCACCCTGAATAGACGATAAAGACGCCGGGATCTTTCCTTACCTGCATTCCGGTGTATTCTACCCCCCAGTAATTCAAAAATTCCACTTTGTTCCCATCGGGCAGTATCCATGTATTCGGGTATCTCCTGAAAAACCATCCCGAATATTTTTGCGCGCCTGCTTCCGTGAACTCTATGTAGGCGGCGGGATTCAGCATCTGCTGGGCGTATGTGTAGGCTCTGCCTTCCGGGTCTATCGCAAGGGCGGGACTGAAATATTTTATATGTCCGGTGATGGAAGTTCCCGGAATGGTGAATTTATCGTTGAGCATGGGATTTATCTCAGCGGACTTTCCGTCTTTGGAGGAGACCCTTAATACAAAAATGCCGCTGTCAGTATCCATGCCGGCGCCATAACTGGACTGGTAAAATGTGATCCCTTCATATTTGAGCGGATCATTGACTTCGATGGTTTTCTTCATAACTTCCTTGCCGTTTTTTAATACTGTAAGCCAGCTCTTGTAGTCCTTCGGCATGTCGCTGTCGCCGTAAAAATAGACCTCAAAATTATCACAGCGTATTTCAAAGCCGAGAGGTATCGGTGTTGTCGGGTCTTTATATGCAACTGAAGATGTTTCACCTTCGTTAAGTTGAAGATATCCGTTAAAACCGAAAAATGAACCGATCATCCCCCCTGCGAGTATTACCAGAATACTGATATGAGTCAGATATACGCCGAGTCTCGAGAAATTGCCTTTCTCGGCATAGAGCTGCAGCCCACCATTATCGGTGGAAGATTCCGAAGGCTTGAACCCCGCCTCTTTCAGGGCGGTTGCGGCGGTCTGTTTGATGTCAGGGATTTTACCACTTATATCCAATGTCCTGTTTATGGTCATCTTTTCAAGATGCTGCACTGGCAATGGATGTATCGGCTCTCCGACAAGTTTCAGTATCCTTGGCAGCCTGTCTATTGAGCATATTATGAGGCTCGATGCAAAGAGGAGGAGGAGGGCCACAAACCACCACGAATGATACATATCCATAAAGCCCAGCCTGAAGAGGATATTGTAGATGTCCGGCGCTACGGATTCCCCGAAAAGTTTTGTGAGGACTACTATATTTTTTTCGGGTTCGGCCTGCTGCTCCACGATTGTGCCTGCAATCGAGGTCAGCGCGATCACGGCGAAAATAATGACCGCGAATTTAACGGACGCGAACATGTCCCAGATTTTATCGATGAAGGTTGCGCCTTTTTCTTTTTTCACTCTAATATTTCTCCTGAAGGTCAAGTTCTATATCTTAAAATTTTTGGCTATGACTGCGCAACATCATTCATATTATACGCGCCGCCCAACCGGATTTTGGGACAGCCAACGGATTCATGTTATCCCCGGCCCGGAAAGATAGCGGTGCAACTCTCCGGATGAGATCGCGCCCGGCCTCAGGATGGTTATTCCTTCTCCTGTAATATCGACTATGGTTGAGGCCATTCCGCCCGTAGATCGCCCGCCGTCGATAACCAGGTCCACGCCATCACCGAAATATCCGATAACATCATCCGGGTTGTCCGCAGGGGGCTTGCCCGAGATATTCGCGCTTGTTGCCGTCACCGGGAATTCAAGCGACCTTGCAAGGTCAAGAGCAAAGGAATCCCCGGGGATCCTGACGGCGGCCTTGCCTGTGCCGGCTGTAATGAATTCCGAAAGGTTTTTTCCTGCCTCAAAGAGTATGGTTAAAGGACCGGGCCAGAATCCTTTCATAAGTTTTTTCGTGGTATTGAGTACTGACGGTGTGATAAGCACGAGGGTCTTTATCTCCCCGATGATAAGGGGCATGGCTTTTTCCCTGGGACGCTGTTTTATTTCATAGAGCCTTTTGAGCGCGCCGGAATCGTTATATTTAACTCCAAGCCCGTAGAAGGTTTCGGTAGGGAAGGCTACGATCCCTCCCTGTTCGATTACTCTGCGCGCCGTGGTTATCGCGGTTTCAGATATTTTTATCAGCTTCATCCGGAGATATTAACATGGAGTCCGTTCCCTTCGTCAAAGCATGTCTCCTTCAGTTCATTTATTACTCCGTAGATCTTTTCGAATCTCTTTCTCCCTTCGAGCTCTTTCGGCCTGATTTCAAAGCCCTCGGGAAGGAATTTGATCATACGGCTTCTGCTTTTGTACAGGGCGAGGATATTTTCAGGCCGGACCTTTGCGTTAGGGGAAAAAATGACCTGTATTTTTCCCTGTGTTTCTCTTACGCCCTTAATCATCAGTTCTCTTGCAAGGATTTTCAGCCGCATTATCTCCATGAGGTTGATAACTTCCTCCGGAGGCATACCGAACCTGTCTTCAAGTTCCGACATCAGTTCATCAATATCATCTGCTTTTTCCATAGAGGCGATCCTTCTGTAAAAACTCAGCCGGAGGGTGATGTCCTCGATATATTCCACGGGGATGAGGGCGGATGTCTTCAGTTCGATAACAGGATCTGGCTCCTCTTTATGCTCAATCCCCCTGAGTTCATCAACGGCGTTCCTGAGCATCTCGATATAAAGGTCAAAGCCTATCTCGCTGATATGCCCCGACTGTTCAGGCCCGAAGATATTTCCAGCGCCCCGGATCCCGAGGTCTCTCATCGCAAGTCTGAACCCGGCCCCGAGGTAGCTCATCTCCTGTATGGCCTGAAGCCTTTTTTTTGCTATCTCAGTCAACATCGACTCGCCCGGCGCAAGGAAATACGCGTATGCCTTAATATTACTCCTCCCGACTCTTCCCCTCAATTGATAGAGGTCGGCGAGGCCCATCTTCTCCGCCATATTTATAATGATGGTGTTTGCTCCGCCTATATCAAGGCCCGACCCGACGATCGCGGTCGAAACCAGCACGTCTATCTCTCCTTCAAAGAAACGGTGCATCACCCTGTCGAGGTCCTTCTCCTGCATCCTGCCGTGAGCGACCCCTATCTCCGCCCCGGGCGCAAGCTTCCTGACCCGCGCGGCGATCTTTTCAATATCAAGTATCCTGTTGTGGATAAAAAATACCTGGCCGTTCCTCAGCAGCTCCTTCTCAATTATGTCTTTAATCAGGCTGTCCTCGAATGTTGTGACAATGCTCTTTACGGCAAGTCTCTCCTCCGGCGGTGTCTCTATAACGCTGATGTCCCTTATTCCCGAAAGCGCCATATGCATCGTCCTCGGCAGTGGTGTAGCTGTCAGGTTCAGCACATCGATGTTTTTGGTTAACTCTTTTATCCTTTCCTTCTGGGCGACCCCAAACCGGTGTTCTTCGTCTACTATCAGCATGCCCAGCCTGCTGTATGCTACTCTCTTTGACAGAAGGCCGTGCGTGCCTATGATTATATCGACCTCACCATTTGACAGGGCTTTCAGTGTCGCGTTGATCTCTTTTTTTGATTTGAACCGGCTGATAACATCGATCTTCACCGGGAAGCCTGAAAATCGTTCCCTGAATGTCCTGTAATGCTGTTCGGCAAGGATTGTTGTGGGTACGAGCACCGCCACCTGCCTGTTGTCATATATCGCCTTGAAAGCGGCCCTCATGGCCACCTCTGTCTTCCCGTACCCGACATCGCCGCAGAGCAGCCTGTCCATCGGCCTGTCGTTCTCCATGGCCTTCTTTATCTCTTCGACCGCCTTTAACTGATCGGGGGTTTCTTCATACTCAAAGAAACTGTCGAACTCCCTGTGGAGTTCGGTGTCCGGGCTGAAGCTGAATCCACTGGTAGTGGTCCTGTCCGCGTAGAGAGAGATGAGCTTTGAGGCCAGTTCATGGACTTTTTTACCGGCCCTGGTCTTCTTCTTCCGCCAGGACTTCCCCCCAAGCATGTCGATTTTTGGGATGATGCCCTCCCTGGAGCGGTATTTTGATATCATATGTATATTGTTGACCGGCAGGTGAAGCCGGCCCCCTTCATATTCTATCGTCATAAGCTCAAGTCCGGTTCCATCCACTTCCTGTCTGTCGATGCCTGAAAACCTGCCTATGCCGTGGTCCCTGTGCACAACGAAATCTCCGGGTGTTATGTCATCGAGAGAAAGGAGCAGGTTCGATATCCTGGACTTTTTGATAGGCCTGAACGAGGACCTTCGTCCGAATATCTCTTTTTCGGTAAGTATGATGAGACCATCCATGAACAGCCCTGTCGACAACCTGTCCGAAGAAATCGAAATCCCGGTTTTGAATGCCGGCAGGTCGTTGATATCAACCCTGGGGACGATAAGATCATTTTCCCTGAATATATCGTTCAGCCTTTCGGCCTGGCCTTCCGAGGAGGCGATAATAATCACACGGTTTTGCTTGCCCAGCTTCCCGATACTTCCGGGCAGATCGTCAAGCGTCTTCCTCTCCTCGGGCAGGATGCCGAGTCCTTTTATCGAAAACATGCCGGCGTCCACGCGTCCGGTTGAAGACGCTTCTTCATCACCGGCGGCGGGGTACCCAAGGTCAAAAGAATATCTCGATAGGAATACTGTATTGTCAGGCAGGTCCCTGATCTCCCCGGGAGGGCGGAGGGAATAATATTTTCGTTCCGGGATTATTCCGGACAGCCTCCTCGTCCCGTCGGGTTCGGCTGCCGGAAATATCAGGAATTCATCTATATCTTCAGTTGATCTCTGTGTTTCGACATCAAACTTTTTAAGCTGTTCAATCTCGTCGCCGAAGAATTCTATTCGGAGGGGATCGTCCGATGTGGATGGGAATATGTCAGTTATCCATCCCCTCTGGCTGTATTCCCCCTTTTCGACGGCCATCGGCGCTTTTGTATAGCCGGTCAGGACAAGCATTTCTTCAAGCAGCTCCCTGTCCATCTCCAAACCTTTTTTAAGGTGTATGAGGCATGTCTGGAGGGATTCTCTGTCATACAATGAAGAGTCCAGATTTTTTGAAGTCGTTACTATTGAGTCGGTATCCTTCAGAAAATGTATTATACGGGCCCTGTCGCCCGCACCGGCGGGCCCGTCCGGTTCAGGCAGGAAAAGCACTTCATCTCCATGAAGCAGGCGTCTGTAAAACCTGATATCACTCGAGAGTATCCTTGCGTTTTCCTCGTCTTTTTCGACGGCGATGAAGGGACCGCTCTCAAGCGCAAGAAGCAGGGCGGCTGATGAGCCTGTCAGGTTATGGATATGCCGATATCCCGCCGGTAAACGCGGGAAATTAGTACTTATTAATGAAAGAAGGTCCAAGTCTATTTTAAGCTTTTCCGTATTTTTTCTATTATGGCTGTTGTTGAATGCCCCCTGACATAAGGCAGGCTGTAGGTTTCCTTCGCGATGCCGGAACCGACGATATCTTCTTTTTTCCAGTCGCCGCCCTTTACCAGGATATCCGGTTTTAAAGACTTTATCAGACTGTATGGGGTCTTCCGGTCAAAAATCGTTACATAGTCCACCATCTCCAGGGCAGTAAGCACTTCGGCCCGGTGCTTTTCTGAGTTCACCGGCCTGCCTGGCTTTATCCGGGAGACGGACTTGTCTGAATTCAGTCCCACGATAAGGACATCTCCGAGTTTTTTCGCCTTTTTAAGGTATCTTATATGTCCTGTATGCAGAATGTCGAAACATCCGTTAGTGAAGACCACTTTTTTGTTTTCGCTCCTGAGGCTCTCGCATATTTTTTTAAGGCTCTTTCTGTCCTGAAGTTTTTTCATCTTTTTTTTCCTGGATCCCAGTTCCCCGCTCGCGGCCCGTTGGGCAGGGTTTGGCTGGTATAACGACATTCACCTGCATCATACAAATTTCCTGAAGGACCGGAAAACATTAACCGGAACAGACGGACGCGATGGGAAACGCCATGCCTGTCTCCAGCCGGGTAAAAAGCATCGAACTTTATCAGGGGAACATCTTGCCGCTGATCAATCTCATAATGTCATTGTATGTAACGAACGCGATCAGCGCGAGCAGCAACGCTATTCCGGCTTTCTGGGCGTTCATCATGAATTTCTCGCTGAGTGGTTTCTTTCTCGCGGCTTCGATACCAAAAAACAGTAAATGTCCGCCGTCCAGTATGGGTATGGGGAAAAGATTAATCACTCCGAGGTTTACGCTCAGGGCAGCCATGAAAAAGAAGAAGTCGAGCGCCCCTTTCGCCGCCTGATGGCCCGCGGCCTGGATTATAAGGATCGGCCCTCCAATGCTGTCAACCGGAAGAACGCGCTGGACCAACTTAACAATTACTAGAATAGTTAAAACAGTCATCTCCCAGGTCTTTTTGACCGCAAGAGAGATAGACTCGATAAGGCCGAAGCTCTTTTTAAAACCCTTGTCGACCGGATTTATGCCTATCAGCCCGACCTCTTCCTCCTGGCCCGGTATACCGGCTGTTTTCTTTTCGGGAGTGATCGTCATATCCATTATTCGACCGTCTCTTTTTATTCTGAATTCGAGGGGCTTTTCCGGGCTCTCATGTATTATCGAGGTCATATCGTACCACGTCCCGATTCGGTCGCCGTCTATACTTACAATCGTATCACCGCTTTTCAGGCCTGCCTCGTCCGCTGGTGTGCCGGGCATAACATCCCCGACCTCGGGGTATAAAAGCCGTGATATCCCGATGTCCCAGTACTCCTTCTCTTCCCCAAGGATAGTCTTTCCGGTCTTTTTTTCAGGTATTACGGAAAGTTCGACGATCTTCTCCCCCCTCTTTACTTTCAGCAGGAGTTCAGCGCCTGAATTTTTATTAACCAGGTCGTCGATTCTGCTCCATGTATCGACTGCCTTGCCGTTGATTTCAATGATCCGGTCGCCAATCATAAGTCCAGCCCTTGCGGCTGGTGAGTTTGCCTCAATCCTGCCGACGTCAGGGTAAGATACAGGTATGCCCGAGAGAAAAATAAACATAAATATTAAGCCGGCGAAGACTATATTGAAAAGCGGGCCGAAGAAGACGATCGAGGCCTTTTTCCATACCGGCTGGAAATTAAACGCCCGTTTTTTTTCTGATTCCTCAAGCTCTTCCCCCGGTTCTTCTCCGAGCATCTTGACATAACCTCCCAGGGGCAGGGCGGAAAGGCGGTATTCGGTCTCGCCTACGGTCGCCCCGATGATTTTCGGGCCGAAGCCAAGAGAGAATTTCAGAACTTTTACACCGAGCATCTTCGCCACCAGAAAATGTCCGAGTTCATGTACGAATATCAAAATCCCGAGAAGGACTACAGCATATAAAACAGTCATTTATCAAGCTCCTTAAGATATTTCTTTGCTTTATTTCTCGCCCATCCGTCCGTTTCCAGAATATCGTCGAGAGAGGGCTCCGGTATTATATCATGGCTGTTGATTGTCTTTCTTATAATAACATGTATATCATTAAATCCTATTCCACCGGCCAGAAAGGCATGAACCGCCACCTCATTTGAAGCATTCAGAACGCAGGGCATGGTGCCGCCCGCGCTGAACGCCTCGTACGCGTAAGAGAGGCACGGGAATTTTTCGAGGTCCGGTTTCCTGAACGTCAGAGACCCGATCCTGTCAAGTTCCAGACCGGGAATCGGCGCATCGGGCATCTCCGGGTATGACAGCGCGTAAGCTATTGGTCCCCTCATATCAGGGACGGACATCTGCGCCAGACAGCTACTGTCCTTAAATTCGACCATGGAATGCACTATGCTCTGGGGATGTATCAATACGTCGATATTTTCGGCGGACATGTCGAAGAGCCAGCAGGCTTCTATCACCTCAAGGCCTTTGTTCATCAGAGTGGCCGAGTCGATGGAAATCTTCTTCCCCATGCTCCAGTTCGGATGCTTAAGTGCGTCCTTTGCGGTAATGTTTCTGAGTTCTGCGCTGCTTCTGTCGACAAATGGCCCTCCCGAGGCTGTCAGTATTATCTTTTTTACATCGCCTTTGCGACGTCCTTCCAGGCACTGGAATACGGCGCAGTGCTCACTGTCGACCGGGATGATCATTGAGCCGCTCTTCTGTGCTTCCTCTCTCACGATAGCACCGGCCATTACAAGGGACTCCTTGTTTGCGAGACCTATGTTTTTGCCGGCCCTGACAGCGGACAGGGTGGGAATAAGTCCGGCGGCCCCGGAGATCGCGGATACGACAAAATCGGCGTTTTTATATGAAGCGACATGATTAACTCCATCAGCGCCGGATAGTATTTCTGTTCCGTTTATCCTTTTGCTTAAAGAGTCAGCGGTATCTTTATCGGCAACAGCTACTATTTCGGGGTTAAACGCGTTTATCTGCTTTTCGAGCAGGGCGATGTTTCTGCCCGCGACAAGCGCGACAACACTGAACTCTTCCCTGCGCCGTGATACGACATCAAGTGTGTTCTGTCCGATGGAGCCCGTGGAACCAAGGATGGAAAGTCTTTTCATATTACATTAAGTATACAAAATACAGGAGATATTTATCTGTAAATCGGCGATGCTGTAAACTATAAGAACCTGTTTTCCGGGGTGGGCGATGACAGAATCCATTGAGGAACCGGTTCCTCTGAAATGGTTCCTTACGCTTTTTTGGCGAATTCGGCAAACGCCGACAGGACCCTGAGGCCGAGCGTCTGGCTTTTTTCAGGATGAAACTGGGTCGCGAAGATATTATCTTTCCATACCATCGAAGTGAAAGTCACTCCGTAATCGGTTGTTGTGGCGATAATATCCCTATCGTTGGCTACAACATAATATGAATGCACAAAGTAGAAAAACGAGTCATCGGGGATTTCCCTGAGCAGCGGCGGTCTGTTAATGATTTTTATATTATTCCAGCCCATATGCGGGACTTTTTCCCCCGAGTCTTCAAACTTGAATTTAATGACCTTTCCCTTTAAGATGTCCAGACCCGCGCACCTTCCGAACTCCTCTGATTCGCTGAAGAGGACCTGAAGGCCGAGGCATATACCGAGATACGGCTTTCCTTTTCCGATCGACTTTATTATTGCTTCCGTTAGTGATAGGTTTGAAAGGTTATTTACGCAGTCTCTGAAAGCGCCCACGCCGGGCAGAACAATAGCTTCGGCATCATCAATGTCAGCCGGGCTGGAAGTAATAGTTGTCTCCGCGCCAATTCTCTGGAAACCCTTTTCGACGCTTCTGAGATTTCCCATTCCGTAATCAATGATTGTTATCATATGTTAAATTACTTTTACGGTCTCTGAATTGTCAACTCCCTGGATGATTCAGAAGCTTTTCTGTCCCGCTAACTCATTGACACTCTTGGATTTTTACTGATATACTCGCCTGTCAACCCCGATACGGGAAGTAGGGGGCCGGAACCGGAGGGCAGGTTGCGGGAATGAGCAGTCAGCTCCATTGTTGATGTCCATAAAACCATTAGAGACGGCGGATGGAAAATGCAGTATAATAGACATTATGCAGGATTTTTCCAGCAGCTCCCTTGCTGCTATAAAACGGATTGAGTTAATTCCCAAAGGAGATAAAAAAGGATGAGCCTTACCGGAAGGCTTGAAGACCTTGCATTAGCGGATATTTTCCAGATACTCAGCATCGGGCGAAAAACCGGCACGTTTATTATCGGAGGTAGCAAGGGGACTGCGGTTATAGTCTTTAAAGACGGTCTGATTGTCAGGGCGGAAACGGATGAGATCGGGAGAAGCCTTGGTGAAGATATTCTTGACGCCGGACTGATAAAAGAGACGGTTTTCGCTATGGCCGTTGAAGTAAAGACGCAGCTGCCTTCAAAACCGATAGCAGAGATACTTTACGAGTTTGGTTCGGTAAGTCTGGAGGTGCTTGAGAGTTTTACGAAAAAAAGGATCGTGAAAGTGATGTCTCATCTTCTTGCCAGGGACGATGGTGATTTCAGGTTTGAACCTGATAAACTGGAGGTTGAGAGTATGACTGACCTGCCTGACCTGGGATGGGAACTCTCAACCGGATTGAGCCCGGAATACCTGCTGATGGAGGGCGCGCGTGTATACGATGAATCCTCTCAGCCATATTCGTCCGGGGACGGGGAATTTTCCGCAGAGGATTCTCTGGAAGGGCAGGAATGGGAGGAAGACTGGGAGGAACAACCAGTTGAAAGGAAAGACCTGTCATCGCTTAAATCACTTACGCAGGAACTCCGGTTCCCTGATTCAGCTTCTGAAATAACCCTTCTTATTCTAAGGTTCGCCAGTGATATTTTTCAGAGAGGTGTTCTTTTTATGGTCGGAAAACACGAGATGGTCGGCCTTGGACAGTTCGGACTCGAAATCGACAACCCGGATGAAAAAGTGAGAGAGACCGTGCTGGATATTGAGCAGAGTAATTTTTTCAGAAAAATAATTCTTGAACAGATGCCGTATAAAGGAGTTATGGAGAAGGATGAAGTTACCCTGAAGATGCTGACTGACCTGGGTGGAACATGGCCTTCCTGGTCCGCTATTTTTCCCGTGATTGCCGACGGAGCCGTGGTTGCGCTGCTTTATTGCGATAACCCGGACCCGGAAGTACCCATATACGAAACCGATAGCCTCGATATTTTTATCAATCAGGCGGGGCTTGCACTTGAGAAATCACTGTTAAAGAGAAGACTGCATGAAATGGAACAGAGAAAAGACACCGAATGATTTTATGGAGATTTTTACTGGTATCTGATAAGATTCCATATTAAAGTTGAGAGGTTTTGTGAAGACTATTCTCATAGTTGAAGATTCCGCAACAACCATGGCGTTGATCAGAGCGGTGATAGAAGAGCTTGGTGATTTTGAGACTGTTGAGGCGACATCCGGATTTGAAGCATTAAAGCTGCTGCCCCGGCATGACTATGATCTCATCGTAACGGATATCAATATGCCTGATATCAACGGGCTTGAGCTTATCAGTTTTATTAAAAACAATCCAGTATATCAGACGCTGCCGATAATAATTGTCAGCACCGAACAGACGGATGAAGACCGGAAAAGGGGCATGGCGCTTGGTGCGGCAGCATATGTTACGAAGCCATTCAGCTCACTTCAACTGCAGGAAACAATAAAAAAGACGATCGGTCCATGAAAGCTTCCAGAAAGGAATTTATTGCGGAAGCCGAGGAGTTGTTAGAGGAAGCCCAGAAATACATACTCGAAATAGATGAGACTTTCTCAACAGGCTGTAATCCCGAGACAATAAACGCCTTATTCAGGACGATGCATACGCTCAAAGGCATCTCCGGCCTTTTCGGCCTTCAGGTTATAACGGACATAAGCCATGCCCTCGAGACGCTGATGGATGACATCAGGCTCGGCAGGATCGAAGCAAACAGGGAAGTGCTTGATTTTCTGTTCAGAAACCTGGATATTCTGAACGGTCTTGTTGCAGCGGTGAGCAGGGGCGAGGATGACTTGAAAATCGGTGGGTCCCTTGATGAGATAGAATCCTTCAGATTGTCACAGATGGGCGGACAGTCACAAGATACCCCGGGTGGGGAGTTAGACGAGTCCATTATGAAAGTGCTCTCGGAATACGAAGAGCACAGGCTGAAGGCCAATATCAAAGAGGGCAAGGGCATTTATATGGCGAAAGCCGTCATCGGACTGGATGTTTTCGAAAAGTCCATCGGAGAATTTACGAATACCATAAAGGCAAAAGGCGAACTTATATCAACGCTGCCTTCTTCTGCTGATCTGCCTGATGGTTTCCTGGGATTCAGCCTGATATTCGCCGCCGGCAGACCGCTGGATGAAATCAAAGAGGGCATGGATTATGAAGTTGATATGCTGATAAAGCCCAGGATTACTCAGCAGCCTGTCTTTACGCCGGTGAAACGGCAGGAAACGCCAATAAAGAGCAAAACCACCACAGTCAGGGTGGATATAGAAAAACTCGACAGAATCTTAAATACGATAGGCGAACTTACGCTTGCGAAGGGGGCCGTCAAAAGGATCGGAATAGAGCTCGTCGAAGATTACGGGCATACCTCCCTGGTCTATGATGTTCATAAGATATCGCAGACACTCGATAGGAGACTGGCTGAACTCCAGGACCAGGTACTGGAAGTGAGAATGGTCCCGATAGGCCAGATATTCGCCAGATTAGGGCAGGTTGCGAGGCGTTATTCGAGGGAGACTGGCAAGCAGATAGACCTTGCAATGTACGGGGAGGATACGGAGATCGACAAGTATCTTGCGGAGGAGGTCGTCGACCCACTGATGCATCTTATGAGAAACTCGATAGACCACGGAATAGAATCGCCTCTTGAGAGGAAGAAAAAAGGCAAGAAAGAGGCCGGGAAGATAAGCCTTAAGGCATATCAGAAAGGTAACCACGTCCTGATAGATATCAGGGATGACGGGGCAGGAATCGATATCGGAAGAGTAAGGGAAAAGGCAATTGAGAAAGGGCTTATCACTGCTGATTCCGGACTTGATGAAAAAGAGATTATCGATTTGATCTTCACACCCGGATTCAGCACAATGGATACCGTGAGTGAAGTTTCAGGCAGGGGAGTGGGGATGGACGTCGTTAAGGAAAAACTGTCGGCCCTCGGTGGTTTTGCCGAGGTTTCAAGCATAAAGGACGCCGGCACTTCCTTCACCCTTACCCTCCCGATTACTCTTGCGATTATTAAGGCGCTCCTCGTGAGGGTCGGCAGTGAAAAATTCGCCGTGCCCCTGACGTCGATGACGGAAACACTGGTGGTTGATGACAGGGACATACAGACGATTGAAGGGAAAGAGATCTATTATCTCAGGGGCGAGATGCTTCCCATGATAAGGCTTAACAGGTTTTTTGAGCTGGAAGGGGACAAAAGCGGACGGTCGTTCGCCGTCGTTGTCAGTTTCGGAGAAAAAAGAGTGGGGCTTCTGGTAGATGAACTTTTTGGACAGCATGAAATTGTTATTAAATCGCTGGGCGATTACCTGGATAAGCTGCGTGGGTTCGCCGGCGCGGCCGAGATCGGAAAGCATGAGGTGATACTCGTGCTGGATATCGAGTCTGTTATCGCCAAATCAGGGATCAAATAAAGAGGAGGGTGCTATGTATGAGGAATTTTACGGATTAAACTCAAGACCTTTTAATAAAACACCTGATCCCAGATTCCTGTTCCTCAGCAAAACCCATGAGGAAGCACTTGCGAGACTGCACTATGCGGTTGAAGAAAGAGAAATAGTTATGCTTACGGGCGGTGTCGGATGCGGCAAAACAACCCTGACGAGGGCGTTGATGGACCGGCTTGACGACAGATGTACGGTTGTTAATATTATAAATCCCCGGCTTACCCCCTCCCAGTTTTTAAGGACGATAGCAAAGAGGCTCGGTATTGCTATTTCATATAATCTCAAGGCGGACCTCCTTGATGCTATTTACGAGAAATTTTATAACGGCTATGAAGCAGGTAATTTTTTTGTGATAATTATTGATGAGGCGCAGCTAATTCCAAACAGGGACACGTTCGAGGAGATAAGACTCCTTACGAATTTCCAGCTGGACCATTCAAACCTCATCAGTCTCATCCTCGTCGGCCAGCCGGACCTCAGGAGGAGACTGGACCATAAGTCATTACTGCCGCTGAAACAGCGCGTCGGCCTCTTCTATCATCTCGACGCCATCGGCAATGACGAATTGAAAGGCTATGTGGAATACAGGCTGCGGGTGAGCGGCAGGGAAGATGTGCTGTTTACCGATGAAGCGCTGGAGTCCCTTTACCGGTATTCGGAGGGAATTCCCAGGCTGATAAACAGTATAGCTACATCGGCGCTCCTTGACGGGTTTGCGCGGGACATCAATATTATTGATGAAAGGCTTATCGAAGATGCATCGAAAGAACTGGGATTAAATGGATATCGCGAAGATTAGAAAAAAGGCCCGGCCAAAAAAGCAGAAAAACGGGCCGCAGGAAGCGTCCCCGGAACAGGCCGCAGGGGCTGAAACTATCGCTGCGACCGCGTCGGGTGAAGAGGTTGAAGGTACACGAAAGGGAACTGTCTCAGCAGACGGTGCATCAGGTGATGAAGCCTCTGATGAAGTACGCGAAGGAGATGGACCAGAGGAGATTACACCTGCTGAAGCGCAGGCCCCTGCATGCCTTGAGCTGCTTATCGTCAGTCTTGCGAAAGAGGAATTCGCCTTCAGGATTTCCGAGGTTGAGGAGATAATAAGATATCAGAAGATAACGAAAATCCCGACTATGCCGGATTATGTTCTCGGTATAACATCTCTTCGTGGTAAGATTATTCCTGTTATAGATATGAAGATAAGGCTCGGTCTTGAAGGGGAAACCGCCGGAGGAGGCGATGCCGGCGATCAGACGGTGGAGATGGAAAAAATTGAAGAAATTGAATCAAATGAAAAAATTGTGATTGTTTCGGGTCCCCTTGGTTTGATTGGGGCTACTGTCGATAAAGTATCGGCAGCGGTAAGGTTTCCCGTCAATAAAACACTCGATCCCCCGGCTCATTTAACAGAAGGGGAACTGAAATTCATTGAAGGTGTTGTTATATATGAAAAGCGCTTCATCTCGATTATACGATCGAAAGACACCATGAATATCGATGCCTGCTGAAGGAGGAGCTATGAGAGAAAAGCTGGAGTTAAAGATACTGACGTTTGTCGGTGTCCTTCTGCTTATGGGCATTTTAGCCACTGGATATATAGTGAATATGATAGTAAAGTCCAGTCTGTACGACATAACGGAGAAGAGCACGGAAGCCATATCGGATTTAATCGCCAACGATATCAGAAGGACGATGATCGCGGGTCATGCTGAAGTGACCAAGGCATTGGTGGCCGAGATGAAAGGAGCCGGAGGGATCAGGGATATTTCGGTGATTAATTTTGAAGGGCGCGCCGTGTTTAATCAGGGTTCTCCCAGGGTTGAGACCGATGCCATGAAGAAACTGATAGAGACGGAAAAATCGTTGACTCATAGAGACAGAGAAAACCTTGTATTTTATAAACCTCTCAAAAACACTAAGGACTGTAACTCATGCCATATGAACTCCCCTGGTATACTCGGCGCCGTCAAGATATCCTTCTCGATAAAAGAAGAATATAACAGGGCCTCCAATCTCATTATGGTCGCTATGCTTGTTATTTTGATGGGCTGTCTTTTTTTTATCGCCGGGCTATGGTTGATGCTCAGGAAGATGGTGATAAATCCGATTAAGTCCCTGGAAGGCGAGGCGATGAAGTTTTCCGAAGGCGACCTGTCTTTCAGGGTTAATGTAGACAGCAGGGATGAGATCGGGAGGTTCAGCAGGGCGATAAGGGTCTCCCTTATGTCGATTTCAGGTATCCTGAAAAGGGTGCGGGAATTATCAAGGGGGGTATCAAACTTCGCGGAGGACGTTGAACAGGAATCCCGGAAAGTTGTTGATTCAACAATTCTTGAGACAGAGGCGATTACTAATATTTCGACCTCCATAGAAGAGATGAATTCTTCCATAACCGAGATTGCCGACGGCACGGAAGGGCTTGCCACATTCGCCGAGGAGACGGCCACGTCGATGGAGGAAGTTGTGACAAACATCGCGAATATCACAAACAGCGCCAATGACCTTTCCCTGTCCGTGGAAGCTACTTCCGCGTCCATCGGACAGTTGTCCACCACAATCAAAGAGGTTTCCGGAAATACCGGTGAACTTGCCGCAGCGGCTGAAGAGACCCGGACGGCGATAATCGGGATATCAACATCCATTAAAGAGGTCGAGCAGAGCGCCAAGGCTTCGGCTGCGCTGTCTGAAAAGGTGAAGAAAAACGCGATAACATTCGGCATGGTCTCTATAGAGAAGACCATAGAGGGAATGAGGAACATAAAAACCTCCGTCGAAAAAACGGCGGATTATATAACAAAATTGGGTGTCAGTTCCGATGAAATAGGAAAGATTCTTAATGTCATAGACGACATCACTGACCAGACAACGCTCCTGGCGCTTAACGCTGCGATTCTTGCGGCGCAGGCGGGTGAACATGGCAAGGGGTTTTCCGTTGTCGCCGATGAAATCAAGGACCTTGCAGAGAGGACTGCTGAATCGACACAGGAGATAGCGGAGCTCATTGATTCGGTCCAGGTGGGTGTGAGCGACGCGATCGACGCGATGGACGAAGGCCTGATATCGGTTGAGACGGGATTTAAGGTCACAAACGAGGCGGCGGACGCACTGAGGAAAATAGTCGAGAGTTCCAGGAAGTCCTCTGAAATGGCGGCCACAATTGAACTGTCCACCGCTGAGCAGTCAAAGGCGGCCAGGTTTGTTTCGGATGCGATGGATAAGGTGCTCAGGGTGGTAGAGAAGATCGCAACGGCCACAACGGAACAGGACAGGGGGATCATGCTTATTATCGAGGCGACCCAGAAGGTGAGTGATGTATCGAAGCACCTCAAGAGTGCTACAAATGAACAATCCTCGAACAGCAGGCGTATTTCAACAGCGATAGAGGTTGTATCCGACAACAGTCAGCATATATCGAAGGCGATAAATGAACAGAAGATCGGCCTGAACCAGATATGGTCGTCGATAGAAAAAATAAAAGATCTTCCTGTCGAAAACAGGGAGCGTTCATTAAGGCTCAACCGGGTGTTGATGGCCCTGCGTAAAGACGCGGACCTGGCCGCAACCGAGATGGAACAGTTTAAACTTACCGAGGAGATTGCCTCCGGGATTATAAGGATGGGAGTGGTGCCGCTTGAATCCCCCGCGGTGATGTTCAGGAAATTCAGCCCCCTTGCGGATTACCTTGGCAGGAAATGCAACAGGAAGATAGACCTCAAGGTTGCGATGGATTTTCAGGAGGCGATGGAGGACATCGGAGCGGGGGTGACGCAATTCTGTTTTATGACGCCTTCGACTTATATAATGGCCCATAAGGATCACGGAGTTGAAGTGCTGGTGGAAGCGCTGAGAAACGGCAAGCCGTACCATCATGCCGTAATAATCGCAAAAAGTGACAGCGAAGTTAATACCATTAAAGACATAAAAGGCCGGACTTTTGCGTTTGGTGACCAGTATTCGACATCCAGTCACATAGTGCCCAGGGATATGCTCCTTGCCGCCGGCATCGATATAACCGATCTTTCATCTTACAATTACCTCGGTCATCATGACGAAATTTCAAGGGCTGTTCTCAGGGGTGATTTCGATGCGGGCGCCGTCATGGAGTCCACGGCTTACAGATTCAGGGAGATGGGACTTAAATTCATCGCGTTTTCGTCCAGGATACCGGAATTCAATATATGCGTCTCGGGCGCTCTTGATCCTGAAATAACCGCTCAGTTAAAGCAGGCACTGACGTCACTGAGTGATCTTACGCATGAAGGCGAGGTTGTACTCAAAGCCATAAGTGAACATTACACCGGCTTCAGGGAGGCCTCTGATGAAAGGTATTTTGATATAAGGATAATAATGTCAAAAATAGGTCTGATTTAACATTAATTCAACCTTAAAAAACAGGTGGCGTTTAATAACCAAAATGTCAAAGGAGATGCTCCGATGAATATTACCGTACATGGAAAGGGACTGGCGGCAAGATGATTTTCAGGAAATCAATAACAGCTAAATTTATAGTAACGTTATTCATTCTCCTTCTGATAGGCCAGACACTGGGCGCCCTGATGTTTTTGCTGCATTCAAAATCGGTTTTTTATGAATGCCTTCAGATGAGAATAGACACGGAAGCGACCCTTTTGGCGGGTATAAGCTCCGGCCCTCTGAAGAATGGTGATTATTCTTCTGTATTGATCTCCATGCAGGAGCTTATGAAAGACATGGACATCGTCGGCATCGAGATTCTTGACGACAGGGGGAATGTTGTAGCGGAAAAGACAAGAAAAATGGATACAGGCAGTAATACCGTTAATCTTTTTTTGTTTGAAGGAACGATGACATTGAAGAAAAACGTGGTTTTTGCCGGCGGTGCAATCGGCGAAGTGATCATCAGGTATACTACAGCCTCCATGAATAAAAATATACTGAAAAGCATAAAGATGATGCCATTTTATCATGGAGTAATGTTTTTGAGTGTTGGCGTCGCGTTCGTATTCCTTTTCGGTCGGAATATCAGAAAACCGGTAATGGAGATAAACAGCTCCATAGAAAAGATAACGAAGGGAGATCTGACGGCGGAGGTCCCCGATCTGGGCGAAAATGAGATCGGCGGTGTCGCCAGGGGGATAAATTTTCTTGCCGAGAGACTGACCTCTATAATTTCGAATCTCAACGCCACCGCTGTCAATGTTTCGATGGCTGTAAAGCAGGTTGACCTTATGTATGGCAATGTAATAGACGGCATTAAAAAACAGTCGGACGCTGTCAGGCAGATTATTAAATCGATCCAGGACGCCAATGAATCACAGTCCGGAATCATTGTGAACACGGAGGAGCTTTCCAGCTTTTCAACGGAAAATGTCTCATCGCTCCTTCAGATGAAGGCAACGGCCGAGGAGATAGTCTCGAATATTCAGCGGCTTTACAGGGCCACGGAGGATTCTTATTCGGTTATTGTGGATCTGACCCAGGCTGCAGCCGTAATATCCAAAAATTCAAAAGAGGTGGTGTACGCGGTCGAAACCACCTTTGTTTCAATTGAAGAGGTTGGGATGTCCATAAAAGAAGTTGAGGCCCGGGCCAAGGATTCTTCCAGGCTGGCGGAAGAGGTGAAGGATATCACCTCGGATACAGGCATGCTCGCGGTTGTTGATGCCGTTGAAGGGATCGGAAAAATTTCTGGTGAAGTTAAAAAATCCACAGATATTATCCAGAGGCTGGGAACAAGGTCAAAAGACATCGAAAAAGTCCTGTCCGTGATAAAGGATGTTACGGAACAGACGAACCTCCTGAGCCTTAACGCGGCGATTCTGGCGGCCCAGGCCGGTGAGTACGGCAAGAGTTTTTCCGTTGTGGCCGACGAAATTGGCGCGCTTTCGGAAAGGACCACAAGTTCAACAAGGGAGATTGCGGGTATAGTCAAGAATATACAGAATGATATAAAGGACGCCGTGCGTTCAATAGATTCCGCTAAAGTAAAGGTGGATGAAGGGGGAGGGCTGGTGCTCAGGGTTGGGGACGCGCTCAAGTCAACACTGGCAGCTTCCGAACGGTCAGCCGAGATGACCAAGGCCATTGAACGGGCGACCGAGGAGCAGTCCGTCGCCCTGAAACAGATTACAGCTTCGATAGAAGATATCCGGACAATGATGAACAATGTCGCGGAGTCGACCGGGGAACAGGAGTATCTGATCAGCCATCTCCTGGAGGCGGCCGGAGAAGTTAAAGAGGTGGCGGACATCAGCAAACGAGGAACGGAAGAGCAGGCGATCGGCACAAGGATTATATCAAAGAATTTCGAGCTTACCAATGACAGGGTAACCCGGATAAACAGCGCGAGCATGCAGCAGAAAAGGCTAAATGATGAGATCGTTGTCTCCATGCAACAGATAAACAGTCTTGGAGACGCGACCATCAAGGACATGGAGGAAGTGTCCCAGTCTCTCAATACTCTGTTCGGAGAGATAGAGATACTCAAAAAAGATATGGAGGTCTTCAAAATCGGATAAATGCCTAAATTCGCCGTCTTTAAGATATCCGATGAAAATTTCGGAATAGCGATAGACAGGGTCGTGGAAATCCTGAAAGTCCCTAAAATATTCGCTATTCCAGGGCTGCCGGGTTTCCTCTCCGGCATTATGAGCGTGAGGGGCTTCGTTATCCCCCTGCTGGATTTAAGACGGCGTTTCGGTATGCAGCCGTCCGGTAAAAAGGAACGGATAATTATCGTCAGATTTGAACGGGAAAAGATAGGATTTCTCGTTGACGAAGTAAAAGAGATTCTTGTGCTGTCACAGGAGGAGATAATAAAGCCGCCTTCCCTGTTTAAAGGTTTTAAGACGGAATATATCATCGGTCTTGGTAAAAAGGATGAGAGAATAATAATACTTCTTAATATAGATAACCTGCTCACTTCCGAGGAGAAGATAAAATTGAGGGAGTCATTTGAGCTTTTGGAGGAAAAGAGTGAGGGAGATAATCAGCCAACTTAATGACGCCAATGTAGATGTCAGGAGGGACGCAGTTGAGAAAATCAGGGGGTTGAAGGATGAATCCTTCATACCTTTTCTCCTTGAGGCCATGGGAGATACAGGCTGGCGCGTCCGAAAGTCCGCCGTTGACGTCCTTCTGGCAGATTATTCCGTCGAGAAATACATAGATGGAGTGATCCGGCTTCTTTATATTGAAGACAATGCCGGCTTAAGGAATTCCGCGATTGAAGCACTCATGAAACTTCGCGGCAAGGCGACGGTTTTTCTTCTGAAAGCCTTCGAAACCTCCAACAGGGGCGTCAGGAAATTTATTATCGATGTCCTTGGAGAACAGATGGACCCCCGGTCGATTCCATTGATGGTGGAAGCCATAAAGGATGAAGACGCGAATGTCCGCGCGACTGCCGTGGAACACCTGGGCAAGATACGGGAGCCTTCCGTAGTGGACGCGCTTATAAAGACAATCGATGAAGGAGATCTATGGACTGCATATCCGGCGGCTGACGCTCTGGGCAGGATTGGAAACAGGAAGGCTGTGCCTCACCTTCTGTCCGCCCTGAAGAAGAAGCCTCTGAGAGAACCTGTTTTGAAGGCCCTCGGTCGCCTGGCCGAGGTCTCAACACTCAAAAATATTATTCCGCTGCTGGAGGATGCTTCCAGGAATATCCGGGAACAGGCGTTAAAGACCATCGAAACATTTTATCATAACGGAATTGAAGCTGAATTTATTACCGGCGAAATAAGAGAGATACTTGGTGACCGGGCGCTTGATTTATTGATTTCGCATGCGTGGTCAAAGAAACGCAATGTGAAATTTTCGGCAATACTGCTGCTTGGGTTGATGAAAGACGAAGCGGCTTACGGACCTCTCCTGGATATATCGGACGAAGAGGAATTTGCCGAAGATGTAAAAAACGCGCTTGTATTTATCGGGAAGGACAGGCCGGGGTCACTGCTCAGACTGTTTGATACGGACAGCTCCCGTAGGAAACATTTTATCTGTGGGGTGGCGGCGAAGATCGGCTCGCCGGCTTTTTACGATATATTTGAAACAATGCTGGACGATGAAGACGGGCATGTGCGTTCAATGGCGGCGGTGGCGATATCAACGCTGGGCGATGCGCGATCTGTTGAAAAAATAAAAGCTCTGCTGAAGGATGAGTATGAAGATGTTCAGGATGCGGCGGTAAAGGCGCTGTTCAATCTTGGAAGTGCATTAAAAACAGAGGACCTTCTCGTTATGCTTGGGGATAAAAACAACGCGGTCAGGAAGAACGCGGCACTGCTGCTGGGAAAAATCAGGGCCGGGGAAGCGGTTGAACAGCTCGGGTTCGCGTTAAAGGATGATGATGTGAAAATCAGGAAGGCGGTTGTTGAATCCCTGTCTTTAATCAGGACCGATGAGGCTGTGAAATACCTGAAATCCGCTCTTACCGACGAAAACCCCGGCATAAGAATTTCTTCCGCCCTTGGGCTTGGAGCAGCCGGAGGGAAAAACAGTCTGGATTCGCTGATTATTCTGGCTTCCGACCCTGAAAATACGGTAAGGGGTGCTGCCGCGAAATCGCTCGGTATTCTGGGTGAGATCAGCGCCGTGAAAACCCTTCTCACCCTTCTGAACGACAAAAATGGGTATGTTGTCACTACCTCGATCGAGGCGTTGAGCCTAATAGGAGGAGACGAGGCGAAAGACGCCATAATCGGGATGCTGGATTCCGATGATCTGGAGGTGAAAAGGACGGCGATATTGGCGCTTGCTTCATTTGATGAGGTGGAAGACAGACTGTCGCCTTTTTTGAGAGACACTGACTGGGCCACCAGGCTTGCCGCTGTCAGGGCGCTTGGCAGGGGAGCCGAAGGCAAAATAAGGACTGAACTCGAAGGACTCCTTGAAACGGAAGAAGATCCGGCGGTAAGAAAGGCCGTTGAGGAGACACTGGGTGTTTGAAAAAGAAGATATTGTGCCACTCTCTGATGAAGTGTTCAGGCTTATACGGGACCTGATAAATCAATACAGCGGACTCTATTTCGATGACAGCTACAGGTATCTTGTGGAAAAGAGGCTGTCGAGACGGGTGAAGGACCGCCATTTCAATAACTTCAGGGACTATTACAGGTATATACTATACGACAGAAACTCGGCTGAGGAATTATCGGAGATCATCGATATTCTTACTATTAATGAGACGTATTTTTTCAGGGAAGAGCACCAGATAAGGGCGTTCAGCGAAGAGATACTGCCTGAACTTAAAGAGACAAACAGAGATAGCAGATCGCTCAGAATATGGTCTGGAGGATGTTCAACGGGCGAAGAGCCGTATACTATCGCGATGCTGATAAATGAGGCGGGTGATTTTATTGACTGGGACGTTGAGATACACGGAAGCGATATAAACCAGAGGGTGCTTCAGGCCGCGCGGAAAGGTATATACAGGAAGAACTCATTCAGAACCACGGAACCTTACATTATTCAAAAATATTTCCGGCTGGAAGAG
>JAYWMP010000178.1:0-3582 GCA_035873255.1 Nitrospirota bacterium | reverse complement strand
GTCTGTGTATAAACTCAGCCTCTTTATCTGTCATTCCGGCAGTCCTTAAGCCGGTCGACGCGACTCGCGCGAAGACTTACATCGAGAATCCAGTGTTTTCAATGCCTTCTGGATGCCCGATTACTGACTTCGGGCATGACAAAAATTTAAAATGGCAATTTATAAACAGACTCTAATTAAGGGTTGGCTGTGCAGGGGATACGGATAATATCTGTTTTGGAACGGCGGCTGGGGCCGGGCTTTTTCCGTAGACATCCCGGCCATTTAATGTCATGATTGCATTTTTGGAGTTAAATGATTTAAAGTGAAAATAATATCCTTTCAGCGCTGTAAAGCAATCAGGAAGGGTGTGATGTTCTATTTATCATGAGATTGAGAAGACGACGTCATAAAACTCGATTCAGCACCTCTGTTCTGCTTACCCTGGCGGTTTCCATGGCCTTATATGTCTTTTCATCACCTGCCTTCGCGGAAAGCTACCAATTGCTGGAGAGCAGGGATCGTATCCTTTATGCAGACCTTTCGGCCACCGGCGTTGATGCCCGGACGACAACGGTTGACGCCAAAAAGCAGAGGGACGTCGGCGAGATCAAAGTCATCATGTATATGACGGACTGGTGCCCTTATTGCAAAAAGGCGCGGGAATACCTTGTTTCCACCGGCGTTAACCTGATCGAATATAATATTGATAAGGATAGCGACAGGCGGCAGGAGATGAGGATCAAGAGCGGATCAGGGGCGGTGCCCGTTATTGATATTGAGGGGATAATAATAAGAGGATATAATCTCCGGGCTATCAACTCCGCTATCATGAGCAGAAGGAATTCAGTGAAAACCGGAGATGTATTTTAGTGCCGGCGCGTATACCTCTTCCGCCAATATAAGTATAAATCGCATTTCGATGAAGACATGAACCTGCCCCGTTCTGTAAACAGGGATGCAACATGTTTGTTTTCATCTCTTCCCCTTTACTAAAAGGAGGAAGTAACAGGCTGTTAACCTTTTTTGAAGCCCTGTCTTGCAGGCCGGGAGCTTCACTTATGAACTTCATGCAACAGACAGCTAATTTATCAACCAGGAGGATGGATGAGAGGTTTTTCGAATAAAAGAAGCAGTAAAAACAGGATAAAGAAGTACTGCCGGATTCTTTTTGTTGCAGGTGTTATCGCCATGTTTATTTATGCGGCTGATAAACTCTATTTTATTCCTGCGCCAGTGGTTGAAGGGGTTGACGCCTTCACATCTCTGCCGGCGGACAAAACAGTTACACTAAACACCAGGAACCTGAAGTTCCTGAATATATTTATAAATCAGGACATCAGGAAGATTGAACTCGTACGGGATTTTTCCGATGGTGATGAAAAAACATATACGATACAGATAAAACCGAAAGAACTCGGGCTAAGCAACGGCCCCGCCAGGGTTGTTATTAAAGCGGAATCAGGCATATTAAAGAAAATTAACTACGAGATTAACGCCATGGTTGATACTGTGCCGCCTTCTCTCGAAATAATAAACGCGCCGTCCGTGGTCGATCAGGGCAGTGGCGGCTTTGCACTGCTCAGAGCTGAAGATGCGGAATCAGTAACAATCAAGCTGGGAGGTTATTCATTCAAGGGCTTTAAAGCACCATCCGTTTCAGGTCGGGATGCTGCCGCGGCTCCCGGCTCCCGCAACAGACCCTCTTCGACCTATTTCGTCTTCTTCCCCGCGCCGATTGATATAAAGGGTGAGAGTGTTTTCTACGCCGTTGCCGAGGATGCCGCCGGTAACCGGGTTGTAAAAACCCTGCCGACCAGGCTGAAAACAAAGCGGTTTAAACGGTCTTCAATGAACATTAGTGATTCCTTTATCAACAAGGTTGTTTTACCGCTTCTGGATAAGACTGATATCCAGGACCCGGTCAGCGCCTTTAAGGAAGTGAATGAGCAACAGCGGGCGACGAGCGCGAAGAGGCTTATCGAAATTGCCGGCAAGACCGGGCCGGAGATTCTATGGAAGGGCCCTTTTCTCCAGTTAAAGAATAGTAAGGTAATGGCAGGGTACGGAGACCAAAGAACATATTTATACAAAGGAAAGAAGATCAGCAGGAGCATTCATCTCGGATATGACCTTGCCTCTCTGGCAAACGCACCGGTTGAGGCATCCAATACAGGGATTGTCATGTTCGCCGGAGACCTCGGTATTTATGGAAACGCAGTAATAATAGACCATGGTCTCGGGCTGATGAGTCTTTATGGGCATCTCTCATCCATAACCGTTGAGGTAGGACGGAAGATTAAAAAAGGTGAGATAATCGGCAGAACCGGCTCCACCGGACTTGCCGGCGGCGACCATCTGCATTTCAGCATACTTTTACACGGCTACCAGGTTTCTCCCTTATACTGGTGGGATGCTCACTGGATTAAAGTTAATCTGACTGATAACTTCAACCCATAAATGTTTACGGCTGGGCACCGTTTTATCGCAAAATACCGCCTGGATATGTCTCCAGGACCATATGCCGGGACTTATGCTTAATACGGATAAAAAAAGACCGTTAATTAACGATCTGGAGCGGGCCGAGAGATTGAGGAAAGTCATCGATCTGCTCCATGAGGCGAATAAAAGCGTCCCTGTAATAGTGGAAGGCAAAAAAGACGCGGCTGCCCTGAAGCAGCTCGGGCTCTCGGGAGAGATGATAATCCTTCACAGGGGAAAGGGCCTGTATGAATTCTGTGAGGATATTGCCGGGCGGTTTGCAAAAGTGATTCTCCTGATGGACTGGGATACCAGTGGAGAAAGACTTTATAAATCCATAAGCGAAAGCCTGGTTGGACACTGGGAAGAATTCGCACCCATCAGGGAGATTATAAAGATACTTTGCCGGAAAGACATAAACGATATAGAAGGGATACCCAAACTACTTTCGAGGCTGGAGGGAAATGAACACACTCGGCAGGGAGGGTGAAGAGCTTGCGGTTGAATTCTGCAAAAAGAAGGGCTACAGGATCCTGGAGAAAAACTACAGGACCGTCTTCGGAGAGATTGATATTATCGCCAGGGATAAAGGTGTAATTGTTTTTATAGAGGTTAAGACAAGGGCTGATATGGCGTTCGGATATCCTTTCGAAGCCGTAACCCGGAGAAAAAGAGAGAAGATCAGGAAAGTGGCGCTCTCCTTTTTGAAGAGATTAAGGAAAGAGCTGCCTGCCAGATTTGATGTGCTGAGTATTAATATCCAGGGCGGCAGAAAGCAGATCGAGCATATAAAAGATGCCTTTGAGGTTGAAAATCCGTAACCGGTAACAGTTCCATTCCAGGCTCCCAACCGGCAGCGATGTCGGGGCGCTTTCCACCGGAACGCGGCTGACAAGGCTTAACTGAAAAATCACCGAAGACCGTCCCATCCTTCCCCGAACTCATGAAACAAAGTGGTCTGTCCCGGGCAGTTATATCCTCTTCCCGCTCCCGCCCGGTCTGTTTCCGGGAATAATCGCCATTTTTGGCATTAAAATTGCATAATTGTAAGGCGATATATTAAACAGGGACCATTATATGATATATAACTTCAAGAGGATATTCGACCATACAGTAAAAACT
>JAYWMP010000175.1:0-9686 GCA_035873255.1 Nitrospirota bacterium | reverse complement strand
GCAATGGATCGTCGAACTCGGCCCGGGCGGAGGCCGCAACGGAGGAGAGGTTGTTTTTTCAGGCTCTGTCTCTGATTTCATGAAGACGGATACCTTGACATCAAGATACATGAGGGGCATCGAAAAGGTCCGGATACCTTTGAAATCCAGGGCGTTTTCAGGTGAAATAATCTCTGTTTACGGCGCTTGCGGGAATAACCTGAAGACAGTGAATTTCAATATACCTCTGAAGAGACTGACCGCGGTAACAGGCGTCTCAGGCTCCGGCAAAAGCAGTCTTGTCGTAGAGACGCTCCACAGGGCGCTCTCGAAGAGTTTCAGCTCCAGCACGGAAAAACCCCTGCCTTACGATAGAATAGAAGGAGAAACACTTCTGGGAGGCGTCAAACTGATCGACCAGTCCCCTATCGGCAAGAGTCCCCGGTCAAACCCCGCGACATATCTTAAGATATTCGACCATATCAGGAAACTCCTTGCGGAACAGAGGGAGGCGAAGGCATATGGGTACGGCCCGGGCTTCTTCTCGTTCAATGTACCTGGCGGAAGGTGCGAAGCCTGTAAGGGCAGCGGTTATGAATTGATGGAGATGTATTTTTTCGAAAACCTTTATATTAAATGCGAGAGATGCGGGGGCAAGAGATATAAGCCGGAGGCTACGCGGATAAGATATAAGGATAAAAACATCAACGACATATTGGATATGACCGTCGAAGAGGCCTACGCCCTGTTTGAAGACCGTCCACCGATCAGGTCGAAATTAAGACTGATGATGGATACAGGGCTCGGGTATTTAAGGCTGGGGCAGTCGGCCACAACCCTCTCCGGGGGCGAGGCCCAGAGGCTGAAGATATGCGCTGAAACAGGCACGGCGTCAACAGGAAACTATCTCTATATCCTTGACGAGCCGACCGTTGGACTGCACTTCGTCGATGTTCAGGCGCTGCTTGATATCCTTAACAGGCTTGTTGAAGCCGGCAACACGGTGCTGGTTATTGAGCACAACCCCGACATAATCAGGGCTGCTGACTGGATTGTAGACCTGGGCCCTGAAGGCGGCGACAGCGGCGGACGGATCATCTTCGAAGGGACCCCTGATGATATTGTCGGGTCGAAAGTCTCATACACTGGCCGGTATCTGAAAAACTATTACACCGGTTCTGCATTGAAAAAAGAACGCAATTTGCGTATTCTTAAAAAAACATGAAAAAAGCCATCTATCTTTTTCTATTAATAATTACACTGGCAGGCTGCAAGGGCGAGCCGGTGGATTCAGGGCCGGGTGATTTAAAGTCCGGCACCTACCCACCTGCGTACGGCGACGCCCTGATAGAAGGAAGCGGCGCCGAGCCGAGCGTTCTCATCCCCATGCTTGCAACCGACAGCACCTCTCATGACGTTGCGGGACTGATCTTCAACGGTCTTGTCAAATATGACACAGACCTCGGTGTAATCGGAGACCTTGCGGAATCATGGGACATCTCCCAGGACGGGCTGGTTATAACGTTTCACCTCAGGCAAAACGTTAAATGGACCGATGGTGTCGAGTTTACGGCGGATGACGTCATGTTCGGGTTTAACACCATCCTCGATGAGAAAACACCGACCGCGTACAGGGAAGATTATTTGCAGGTCAGGAAGGCTGAAGTCCTGGATAAATACACGTTTCGGGTCACATATGAGAAGCCGTTTGCTCCCGCGCTGACCACATGGGGAAACCTGGTTATTCTCCCGAGGCATCTTCTTGACGGAAAAGATATCACCGAATCGGATTTCAAAAGAAATCCCGTCGGCATGGGACCATACCGACTGACAAAATGGACTTCAGGGCAGAACGTGACACTCAGCTCGAACAGGGATTATTTTGAAGGAAGGCCTTACATCGACAGATATATTTACAAGATAATCCCCGACCGCGCAACCATGTTTCTCGAACTACAGACCGGCGGAGTCGACATGATGGGTCTTACGCCTATCCAGTATACCAAGCAGACCGACACGGATTTTTTCAGGAATAACTTTCAGAAATTCCGTTATCCTGTCTTCTCTTATACATACCTGGGATTTAATCTCAAATATCCATTGTTCCAGGACAAGCGCGTACGGCAGGCGATCGCGCATGCTATTGATAAAGAAGAGATCGTTGATGTCGTTCTCTTCGGCCTCGGCACCCCTTCCACGGGACCGTATGTCCCAAATACCTGGCCTTATAATCCGGATGTGAAGAAGTATGGATACAACCCCGAAAAGGCGAAACAGCTCCTGAAAGAGGCCGGATGGGAAGATTCCGACGGCGACGGAATTGTGGACAGGGGCGGCAGCCCATTTGAATTCACTATTCTTACTAATATGGAAAACCGATTGAGAATGAATACCGCCACCATCATACAATCGAGGCTCAACAGGATAGGCATGAAAGTGGAAATCAAGGCGATTGAATGGAGCACGTTCATTAACTACTTCATACACAAAAAACGCTTCCAGGCGGTCATAATCGGCTGGAGCATAGGGATCGATCCCGACCAGTACGACATATGGCATTCCAGCAAAACAGGAGACAGGGAATTCAACTTTGTAAGCTACGCCAATACCGAGGTGGACGAACTCCTGGAGAAAGGACGCAGGACCTTTGATATCGAAGAGAGAAAAAAGGCATATTTCAGGATACAGGAGATACTTGCCGATGAACTTCCTTATATATTTTTGTATGTGCCCGATGCAACCCCCGTCATACACGCGCGCTTCAGAGGTATCAAGCCCTCTCCGATCGGTATCAGTTATAATCTCCCTGAATGGTATGTGCCGAAAAAATTCCAGAGGCACGCGCTGGAGCGCTAAATGCCGGCTTATATAATCAGGAGACTTCTCGAGATGGTCCCGACTTTAATAGGGATAACCCTGCTCTCGTTTTTCATTATCCATCTCGCGCCGGGCAAACCGACCGATATAATGACGGAGATGAACCCGAAGATTACACCCGAGGCAAGGGAGATGCTCGAAAAATACTACGGGCTGGACAAGCCCATATATGTCCAGTACGGCCTCTGGCTGAAGCGAATCGTTAAGCTTGATTTCGGTAAGTCCTTCTCATCCGACCAGAGACCTGTTATGGATAAGATATGGGATACCGGCCAACCGCTGCTTGACAGGAGGCTCTCCATCACATTTCTTATTAATCTACTATCAATGTCCGTTATTTTTCTTATCGCCATACCTGTTGGCATATCCTCCGCAACACGCCAGTATTCATTATATGACAAAATAGTAACGACACTCGTATTCCTTGGATTCGCCACCCCCGCGTTCTGGCTTGCACTGCTGCTGATGATGTTCTTCGGCGTATATCTCGGCTGGCTCCCGATATCAGGCATTAAGTCCATGAATTACGACTCACTTTACCTGCTCGAAAAATTATGGGACAGGGGCCAATACCTTATTCTGCCTGTTTTCGTATCTGCGTTGGGAGGAGTTGCGGGCCTCTCCAGATATATGAGAAGCAGCATGCTCGAGGTGATAAGGCAGGACTATGTGACGGTTGCAAGGGCAAAGGGGCTGCCAGAAAGGCAGGTTATATACAGACACGCTTTTAAAAACGCCCTCCTGCCGATTATCACACTTCTCGGTCTCTCGGTCCCCGGCCTGATCGGCGGGAGCGTGATATTCGAAAATATCTTCGGTATACCGGGCATGGGCCAACTGTTCTATATGAGTGTCATGACAAGGGACTATCCTCTCGTAATGTGTATCCTGACAATCGGCGCGATATTAACATTATTGGGAAACCTCCTGGCTGATATAGGCTATATGCTGGCGGACCCGAGAATAAGGGCGAAATAGGCGATTATGGAAAAGTATTCCTTGCGGCATCTGTTCTGGGGCCGATTCAGACAAAACAATCTTGCAGTCGCGGGAGGAATCATTGTGCTGGCCCTCTTCCTTGTGGCGTTTCTGGCCCCTCTGATTTCACCATATGATCCAAATGAAATCGACAGGAAAGAGATACTCGAACCTCCCGGCCTGCGCCATCCTTTAGGGACCGACGACCTCGGGAGGGACGTGCTCTCAAGGATGATATACGGCAGCCGGATATCACTGATGGTCGGCTTTGTCGCAGTAGGCATATCATCTGTTATAGGAATGATACTCGGTGCGCTTGCCGGGTATTACGGCGGTTGGCCGGACAGAATCATCATGAGGTTTATTGACATCATGCTTTCCATACCGACATTCTTTCTGATCCTCGCGGTCATCGCCTTTATAGGGCCGAGCATATGGAATATCATGATCGTCATAGGCGTTACTTCATGGATGGGCATAGCCCGGCTTGTGAGGGCGGAATTCCTGTCATTAAAGACCCGGGAGTATGTACTTGCCGCAAGGGCGCTGGGAGCAGGCGATATCGCGATCATATTCAGACATATTATGCCCAACAGCATGGCCCCGGTGCTTATCTCCGCGGTCCTGGGAGTGGCGAGCGCGGTGCTGGTTGAGTCGGCCCTGAGCTTCCTTGGGATCGGCGTACAGCCTCCAACCCCAAGCTGGGGGAACATCCTGACTCTGGGGAAAGATAACATCGAAATAGCATGGTGGCTTTCGGTCTTCCCCGGTCTGGCCATACTGATCACCGTACTCGGATACAATCTGCTCGGGGAAGGAATCAGGGACTCGATCGACCCGAGGCTATGGGACTCAGGAAAACATTAGCGGAATGATTCCCCTGTTATAATGGACAAAAAAAGACTCAATGAAGCCGCTCATTCAACACCTGACCCCATGCGGTCACTGAAAAACCTCTCGACTTTCCTTGCCGAAAATCCTTCCCATAAGGACGTACTGGATAAATACCTTGGAGAGGTGGCCCTACTCTTCAGCTTCAGCCAGTTTCTTGCAAACTATTCCATCCCGAATCCGGATATACTCTTTAATATCCTGATGAATACCGGCGCCCAACCCGACAGAGAGACACTCTCATCTTCCCTGAAAGAGAATTTCGATAATCTCAATGTTTCATCGAACCACACCGGCCGGAATCCCCAACATCCATCTCTCGATCCATACATGGACGCGGCGCGGGAATTCCGGTTAAGAGAGATACTCAGGATAACGCTAAGGGATGTCCTCGGAAGATGCGACCTTGTCGATACAATGCTCGAACTGAGTTTCCTCGCCGAGGCGATCATCAAAAATTCCCTGGAGATAGTAAGAAAATCCCTGGCCGGAATCCACGGCGTTCCCGCGGATGACGCCTTTTCCGTCATCTCCCTCGGAAAACTTGGTGGGGAGGAACTCAATTTCAGTTCCGATGTTGATCTGATTTTTGTGTATGGGACCGAAAAAGGGGAGACAGAGGGCATCAGAACCGGCCAGGGCGTAAACATAAACAAAATCAGCGCCCACGAATACTACAGTAAGGTTGCGGAGGCATTGACCCGTTTTCTGTCGCTGAACACATCCGCCGGATTCGCTTACCGGGTCGATCTCAGATTGAGGCCGGAGGGACAGAGAGGAAACATCGCCCTCTCGCTGAGAGGATATGAGATGTACTATGAGTCATGGGGCAGGGCATGGGAAAGGGCGATGTTATTAAGGGCGCGGCCTGTTGCCGGTAATCCGGAACTCGGCGACAGCTTCATGGAAATGATAAGGCCTTTTGTATACAGAAAATATCTCGACTTCAGTTCGATAGATGAGATAAAGAGGCTGAAGACACGCATAGATTCAAAATTCAAAAAAGGGGACATCAAGAGGGGATACGGCGGCATACGTGAAATAGAATTTTTCGCGCAGGCGCTCCAGCTGATATACGGCGGGAAAGAGCCTCTGCTCAGGGAGCGGAACATTCTGAAAGTCTTACACCGGCTGTTACAGAAGGCGCTTATAGGTCAGGAAGATTATTCGCTTCTGTCAGACAACTACAGGTTCCTGCGGACGCTTGAGCACAGGCTCCAGCAGGTCAATGACCTTCAGACCCATACCCTGCCTGTCGGCCGGGATGAACTGGATACTCTGGCGAAAAAGATGGGATTTCAGGACGGAAAGATGTTTGCTTCCGGACTTGAGAAGAGAAGAGCGGATGTCCGAAGCATTTACGACTCACTGCTCGGCGGGAAGAAAGAAGAACCTCGTTCAAGCGGGACATTATTTGATGAAGAGCTTTCAGATTCTGAATTAAAGGAATATCTCTCGACCACGGGAGTTACCGATGTTAACAGGGCGGTGAGGAACATAAAGGCGATAAAGGACAGCATGTTCACATTCCAGACACTGAGAGGCAGAAGACTTCTTGGCGAGATACTTCCTGCTTTTGTCGACTCCGCGCTAAAAAGCGTCATGCCGGATATAGCATTAAAACACCTGCGGTCATTCGCGATACTCCTGAGCACACGGGAGTCTTATCTAGAGGCATTCGCCGACAATAAGGAACTCGTAAAAACACTCACCCATGTATTTTCACAGAGCGAATATCTTTCGAAGATGCTGATGAGCAGTCCCCGGCATCTCGAAATGATCGGCCTGCAGAAAATCATAAAAAAGAGCCTGACTTACCTTGAAAATGAAATAAGGACCACCATATCATCAGGCTATTCCGTAAATACCTCCATAAGACTTGTCAAACAGACGGAAGAGATAAGGCTCGGTCTGTTGTTCCTCCGGAATGAAATAGACGTCACCGATGTAATCAAGGGTCTGACCAAGACGGCGGAAGCCGTACTGTCCATCTGCATGGAGCATATCCCCTCCGGTATCGAAGACATGGCGGTAATAGGCTTCGGTAAGCTGGGAGGCAGGGAGATAGCATTCAATTCCGACCTCGACCTGATATTCGTCTGTATGGAAGAAGTCAGGCCTGAAAATACCCGGGCCGCCGAAAAATTACTGAGGATGCTCATCTCCTATACAAAAGAGGGCATTGCTTACAGGGCTGACACCAGGCTCCGGCCCGAGGGGTCAAAAGGGCCGCTTGTCTCCTCGATAGAGAGTTTTAAAAGGTATTATTCCAAATCAGCGGCCTTCTGGGAACTCCAGGCGCTTCTCAAGGCAAGGCCGGTGGCCGGGAATATAAAAACGGGAATATCTTTTATCAATATGGCCAGAGATGCGCTTATATCCGGAGGAGGAGGTGTCTCTGCGTCGGACATCAGGCAGATGAGGGAAAGGATACTGAAGGAACTATCGAAAGAGCCCGAAGGTTACGATATCAAGCTCGGTCCCGGCGGGATCGGGGAGATCGAGTTTACGGTCCAGTATCTTCAGCTCGTCAACTGCCGCAGGGAGAAAAGATTATTGGTCCAGGGCACATTAAAAGCAATAGACAGGCTGAAGGATTCAGGAATTCTGAGTAAGTCTGATGCGGACCAGTTAAGCGAGGCATATTATACCTACCGCGTCCTCGAAAATTTCCTGCGGCTGAGGGGAGAAACTATTCTCGGGAAAGAAGAGTATATCCTGAAAATCACTTCGGAGTTCATGGGCTTTAAAGACCCTGCTGAATTCATGGAATATCTCGATCGGAAGAGAGCATCCACAGCCGGGATAAGCGAAAAATACCTCGCGGATTAAAAGGCATGCAACCTTAAATCCCGCGTAAACCGGGCCCGCGCTTATTAATGAATTTCACGCGACACTGTGATAAAGCTTCATAACATCATCCCGCGTAACAACCGACTCCACATCAAGACCCAGCGCCTCTATATTTTCCTTCCCCCCCTCCTGCCTGTCAACCAGCGCGATCACTCCGGCAATTTCGAGACCCGCGTCCCTCGACCGGCTGATGGCCTCGATCGTTGATTTGCCGGTAGTTATAACATCATCCACAATCACCACCCGGTCTCCTTCCCTGACATTCCCCTCTATACATTGCATGGTGCCGTGTGACTTTGTCTTTTTCCTGACAATAAACGCCTCGACAGGTCTTCCTTTCAGATAGGATGTATACGCGACCGCGCCGGCTATCGGGTCTGCCCCGAGTGTGAGTCCGCCGATGCCTTTGGCATCCATATCTCTTATCATCTCATAAATAATGCTGCCGATGAGATACATCCCTTCCGGATGGAGCGTCACCGTCTTGCAGTTAAAATAGTAGCGGCTCATCCTGCCGGAGACCAGTTTAAACGCAGATTTTTCGCTGTATTTAAAAGCCTTTTCAAAAATAAGCCCGGTCAGGCGTTTCTTCATATTCAGTTCCCCCCTCTTTTTTTTATCTATCGACATATATTAATTTCCCATCTGTGGCCTTATCCGTCACATCTCCGATATGGGCCGCCAATACACCCTCTTTCCGTAGCGCTGCCACAAGTACATCTTTTCTGTCTCCCGGAACAAAAATGACAAAGCCGCCCGATGTCTGGGCGTCATTCATCAAAATTCTCTCAACTTCCGTAACACCCCTGCTCCATTCGATATACCCGTCAAAACTTTTCATGTTATCCCTTGTGCCCAGAGGGACTATGCCGGTTTCAGCAAGGTCCGCGGCTCCACTGAAAACCGGGACACGGCTTGCGTAAAGGCGCGCGCGGCATCCACTCGCGGAAAGTACTTCATAAAGATGCCCGATAAGACCGAAACCTGTTATATCCGTAGCCGTGCTTACGCCGGTTTCAAGCATTATCCCGCCGGCCTTTTTATTTAACGTCGCCATCGAAATCATAAATTCTTTCACAACCGCATCACTGCATCTTCCGGCCTTTACACCTGTGGAGATAACTCCCGTGCCGATCTTTTTTGTCAGTATCAGGGCATCCCCCGGCCTTGCCTTTGTATTGTCAAGGATCCTGTCCGGGTGTATCAGTCCCATGACGGAAAATCCGAATTTCGGCTCATTGTCTTTAACAGTATGTCCGCCGATTATGGAGACCCCTGCCTCGGCCATCTTATCAATACCGCCCTGCATTATCTTCTTGAGTAGAGGAAGAAACTCACCCTTATCGGGGAACATCGCAACATTAAGCGCTGTCAGCGGCCTGCCTCCCATTGCGTATATATCCGAGAGTGCATTGGCTGCAGCGATTGATCCGTACCAGTATGGGTCGTCGACAACAGGAGTAAAAAAATCGGTTGTCATCACGACCGCGATATCGTCCGTAATACGATACACCCCTGCATCGTCTGCATTCGATGAATCGATCAGAACATTTTTATCAGTGGTTACAGGCAGCTGCCCAAGCACGTTGGACAGGTCCAAAGGACTGAATTTAGACGCTCAACCCGCGCAACTGGACATATCCGTCAGTTTTATATCCATGTTTTGTCTTCCTTATTTACTAATTTCACTAAAAACCCGATAGTTATCTATTATATCTCATCGTGAAAAAAGAGTGGGTGAAATCAGACAGATGGCGACAGGATACTCTGGCAGAAATTGCGCAGCAGGCAGTTTTAGTTCACAGGGGTGAGACGATACACTTTAGCTACTCTACTTGCAGACTCAACATCTTCGCGACGAAGTGCTTCTCTCACATCATCAAGCTTTCCCGCATCCTCAAGAGAAAGATAAGGAGACCAGCCTTCGCCGGTTTCAATAAGTTCAATGTCAACCTCAGCAACATAACTCCCCTCATGAACCAGTTTGGTATGGTGTCTTTTCTTCATTTTCGTCTCTCCATAAAATCGTCCGACCAGAGCGAACGATCAGGTTTATATGCTGTCACTAAAACTGCAGGTGAAGATGTTCCCTTTGAGATACCCCATAC
>JAYWMP010000143.1:0-2355 GCA_035873255.1 Nitrospirota bacterium | reverse complement strand
GAGGATAAACATGATAAGAAAAATGACTATTCACTTTTTAGTAATCTTATTTACCCTGATTACATTCAGTTATGCCGACGCATTATGCGTAAAGGTGCCAAAAGCGAATGTCAGGACCGGTCCCGGAAAGAATTACGACATAGCATGGGAAGTCTATAAATACATGCCATTTTTAAAGGTTGGAGCTTCGGTTTCCGGCAACTGGTACGCTGTAAAAGATCTTGATGGAGACGTCAACTGGATATACAGGAAGCTTGTATCCTCTAAACTCAAGTGCGCGGTAGTAAAAAAGGCGGAGGTTAATATCAGAAAAGGCCCCGGCAAAAAATATTCAAAGACCTCGTCAGGCCCTGCAAGACAATATTATTCTTACATGGTTCTCAAGAAAAAAGGTGCATGGGTTCAGATTAAGGACGAATGGAATAACATCGGCTGGATCCATAAAGACTATTTATGGCAACAGTAAAAAAAAATTTCACTGACCACAACCTCTAACCGGCCAGCGGCATGAGAAGTCATTTCCGCTGATTGCCTTTAAGACATTCGACCGGAAGAAACAGACCGTGCATGTCGTCACAAGTCAGTTGTGGTGTCACCTCTGTATCGTAGCGACGGATGTTCCTGCCTGTCATTCTGAAGAAGCATCCGGCCGAAGAATCCTGGATTTGTCCATTTGGTCAAAATGGCGGCCATGGATGACGCTACACCAGCCCTTATTCAGCCCTATTAAAAAAAGTATACCCGATTTTTATTTTTTTGCGGATTTTACCGCGCGTTTAACTGCTTTCACAGCGCGTTTTGCGGGTGCTTTCTTTGCAACCGCCTTCGGCTTGCCCTCAAGTTTTATTATCTGTGCTTCCAGTTTTTTGATTTTAGTTATGATTGTCTTCACTTTACTGTTAAGCATGGGGTTCTTCACCTTCATGCTGAGGTCATAAATCTGTCCGCCAAGTTCTGTAATTTCCTTCTGTACCTTTGTCTTCAGGTCAAAGGTCCTGTATCTCTTTTTTCCTTCCTCTGTAAGCACCTCCGCCTTCTCCTTCACCGCGACGGCGCTCTCTTTAAACATTACAACACCTTCCTTGATGCCCTTCTGTAAATCTTTCCTGATCTTTTCCCAGAAATTCATTATGCAGCCTCCTTTTAAAAAATTTGAACTTATTCTCCGGGCAACGCCCTGACTGAACTGCAACAAATACTTTCTCCATTTAATCGCGAGGCGGGCAAGTCAGTCGCTATTATTTATTGTCCTCTTCCACCGCCTTTTTCAGCCTTTCGAGGATATCAGGAATCGCGGATACAACTCTGTCCCAGCTTGATATCAATGGAACTCCGAGAGGATCACCCGATATTATTTCGGCCGCCTTTTTTATACCATTTGTGAATGTCTCCACTGCCAGGCTTTCATCATGCCTGTCAAAGAAAAGACCGTTTATCGAAGCGTCATCCTCGTAGCGCTTCAGTAATTCATGGGCCGTGCTTACATATGTTGCAACAAGTGTCTTGAAAAATCCCTCAGGGAATACTATCCCTTCCGAAGCGAGGGTCCTGAAGATGGATTTGCATATATCAACGCACATCTTATAGAGGCCCTTTGACGCGTCCTCAGGAGAGAGCTCCTGGTGTTTGTGTTCATAATTTTCGGAAATCTCAACCTGGCATACCCTTCTTATGGATGTATTCTTATAGACCTCCGCGAGCACCCCGACTTCCAGCCCCCAGTCACCGGGGATCCTGTTAACACGGGCCAGATCAACATCCATCGCAAACTCTCCGGCCAGGGAATATCTGAAACTATCGAAGAAGACCAGAAGTGGATGATAGCCGAGAATCTTCTGCAGCGCTCTTATCAGAGGGGTCACCAGGAGCCTTGTTATCCTTCCATGCATTTTATTGGTTACCCTGCTGTAAAAACCCTTGCAGAAATCATAATCAAGGTTAGGCATCACAACGGGATAACAGAGTCTTGACAGCATGTCCTTGCTGTAAGTAAGGATATCGCAATCATGGAGCGCGATTGCATGAAAATCCTGGTGAGAAAGCACGTACCCATACGCCATCCATGCGGACCTGCCCTTACCCTGCTCCCCTGTCGGAAGTTCCGCCGATTCAATAGCTTTGTATATCCCGGTTATTTTCGGCCCCGTATTCCATATAATCCTGGTTTTCTGCGGAAGGTCTGAAAAGAATTTTTTTGCGTATTTGAATTCCTTTCTGGTCGCGGGTCCGAGAGTTACGACAATCTCCCTGATATATTCGACACCTTTCAGTTCCCTGATAATACCCTTCAGCGCCTCACTCTCGATCTCGGAATAAAGAGATGGAAGCACCAGGGCGATAGGTCTTTCGTGAGCA
>JAYWMP010000094.1:0-9780 GCA_035873255.1 Nitrospirota bacterium | reverse complement strand
TTTTATCTTTTGGTTATGCTTCTGGCTCTATCTCTCACGGTCTATGGCTGTGGAGGAAGCGGAGACGGGGGAGGCACGGCAGCGGGAATTTATACCATCAACACTACAGGCGCTGACGGTGGTCCGAACGGCGGTTCAGGCGGTAGCGGCGGAGACATAGAAGTGTATTCGTATGATGGCAGCAGTGGGCCGATCGAGATACTAAAAACCGGGGTGGCGAACGCCAGTTGGACACCTACGACAGCAGTTGTCAACCTGGGCAGCAACCCGCTCTCTATAACGTCGGCTACTACTATCGCGGTGGTGACTGTTGAGCCTGCTTCAGGCATTCCATATCTGGTTGCGGATGATTATGCCCTGTACATCTCCGACGGAGACAGCTCAATACAGGATGAAACACCTGTCACAGGCATTTCAGTTGCTTCAGGCATCACCCTGACCCTGGGGCTGAATTATAATATTGCTACTGGAACCCGTATTGACCTGTCTAATGATATTGACAATCACGGAACCATCACCACAGTCGATTACTCCGCAACCCAGCGCGGGGATCTGCGGCTCTACATGGCCTCATACCATGGCAACAGCGCAATAGATACAAGCGGCACCCAGGATGGTCAGTCCGGTGGCGACGTTTATCTCTATCCCAACTACTCATTCTTTAACAATGGCACAATTAACAGCTCCGGCTATGGCAGCATCACAGGGGCTGCGGGCAACGGTGGACACGTGGGTATCTATTCCGATTACAGGATTGAGAACACCGGAGACATTACCAGTGATGGCGGAACAGCCTCAGGCGGCGGGACTACAGGCGGCAATGCCGGGTATATTGACCTGGAGGCATATTACGGCGACCTCTTCAATTCCGGTGATCTCAGCTCACGGGGTGGTGACGGCGTGACTGCCGGTGGCAACGGCGAATGGCAGGAACTCTATATCGATTATGTTGGTGAGCTGCTTAACAGCGGCAACATGGATGCCTCGGGTGGTGACGCGACTGCCGGTAATGGTGGTTATGGTGACTGGATTTACCTGACGGTCTATGGCGGCGGCATTATCAACTCCGGCGACCTGACCACTACCGGCGGTGCTACCACGGATGCGGCATCAAACGGCGGCAATGGTGGTGGTATATCCATCTATGTTGATTACGGGTATATCTACGAATCCACCCCTGCAGGCGACATCCTTTTCTCAGGCGACATAAACACCTCAGGCGGTCTGGCTGTCACAGGCACAGGCGCTACCGGCAGCGGTGGTTCCGGCGGTGATGTTTATATCGAAGGAGATTTTGATTATTATCCCCTCGGTCAGCGGATAGCGCTGCTTGGCTATACCGGCATTGACTCAAGCGGCGGTGACGGTAACTACGGTGGATATGGTGGAGACGTGGAGTTCTATCACTATTACGGCTGGAGTGACGCGTATTACTATGTCCCGAGCGGTGATGTGACTAATGAGGTTGACGTTAATGCCACAGGCGGCGACGTGGTGGCCGGCGCTACTACTATTCCGGCTGACGGCGGCGACGGTGGTGATTTTGACATGGAGACTGACTACTATTACGGCATGTTCAACCCTGACATTGACAAGGTGGTCAATAAAGGTGACATCAACACCTCGGGCGGCAACAGTCTGGAGTCAACCACTAATTGGAGTGGTGATGCCGGTTGGGTCTGGATCTGGGGATATAACGGCGTAACCAACAGCGGCAACATTACTGCTGTTGGCGGCGATGACCTCGGCACGGACGGCGGCGTCACAGGCTATGGCAATGCTGGTAATGACATTGATCTGTATGCCGAGCTGGGACCCGTGAAGAACACAGGTGACCTTGATTCAAGCGGCGGAGACGGTGAATACGACGGCGGCAGGGCGGACAACATTGGACTGTTCGGCCCTGAGGTCACAAACAGCGGCGACTTAACCGCAAATGGCGGCGATGCTAACGTATCGCTTGCTGGTTCAACAGGCGGTGACGCCGATTATGTGGAGCTATACGCTCCAGGCGGAAGGGATGACATCACCCAGAGCGGCACGGTAACCAATAACGGTGGCGCTGGTGCGACAGCAGGAACTGACGGTGATTATATTCTGGGTGGAGAGCTTATGTAGTAAGCTTAGCTCATCAGAATTACAGGAAGAAGGCGGCCGGAACTTTACCTGCCGCCTTCTTCTATATTATAGTACAACAAAAAAGGATGGAGAGAAGATGCGGATGAGATATATACGGCTGCGATTGTTTTTGCTGGGGCTGATGCTTGCGGTGCTTGCTGGGCAGGCGGAAGCGGCGGATGGGCCTGAAGTCTTTTACGATAAAGCCACCGACCGTTTATCGGTTGAGGCTGACAGCGCCTCTCTAAAGGGCCTGCTGGCCAGGATCGCCTTTCTGACAGGTGTGGAGTTTCTGATAGACCCGGCAGTGGAGCAGCCGGTCTCCATCATGCTGAAGGAGAGGCCTTTGGAAAAAGGGCTGAAAAGAATCGTGAAGTCCCTTGACCTCAGCTATGCCATGATGTATCAAAAAAAAGAAGGGCGGGATGAGGCGGCAGGGCCCCTGTTGATCACGATGAAGATTGTGCCGAAGGGAATGGAGAATCCAAATCTTGTGCCGGTCGTAGATGTGAAGGGCGAGGCTGTTATCCGTTCCTTTAGCGGTCGTCCCCTCCGGGAGGGGCGGAAGCTTTCTTCCATCTTTGATTACGCTGAAAAGCGCTGGCAGGCCCGCTTGAACAAAATGTCGGCAGAGGAGCGTAAGCAGATAGAAGATGATATAAAGCAGCGGCAGGAGAGGCGGGCAGCCCGTATGGAGGAAAAGGAAAAACGCAGGGCGGAGAGAGAAAAAAGAAAGGCGGAACGCCAGGTCAGACGGCAAGCTGCTGAAGAGGAACTGAAGGAATCAAACCCTGAGCTCTATGAACTGCGCCAACAGCAGAGGGAAGAGTTACGGCGGAAGGTGACTGGGGAACGCAATGAGTAAATGAGTGAATGGCGCTCTGTTTCCCCCACAAATTATATCCAGTCCTGAAATTTACGACCTTCGTTTACGTCTTTTGACAGGTGTCCCGGCATGATGCTAGAATTTCAGAATGAAGATTGCCGTTACAGGAAAAGGCGGGGTTGGGAAGACTACTTTAGCGTCACTCCTGAGCCATATTTTTGCGTCGGACGGGAAAAAGGTTATTTCAGTTGACGCGGACCCTGATGCGAACCTTGCTTCTGCTCTCGGCATTCCGAAAGAAGAATCAGAAAAGATCAGACCTGTTGCCGACCTGGACGAACTGATAGAGGAGAGGACGGGCGCGAGGCCCGGGAGCATGGGTGGGATGTTCAGGCTGAACCCTAGAGTGGATGACCTGCCCGAGGGGATCGGATATAAATCTAACGGCATCACACTCCTGGTGATGGGAAAATCCAGGGCCGCGTCTTCAGGATGCTACTGCCCGGAGAATGTATTTCTCAGAAGGCTGCTGAAACATCTCGTTGTTGAGAGGGACGAAGTCGTTGTAGTAGACATGGAAGCAGGCATAGAACATCTCACAAGAGGAACGGCCGACTCGGTCGATGCCTTTATTGTTGTTGTGGAACCCGGACAGAGGAGCATACAGACAGCAGGGCTGGTCAGGACAATGGCGGAAGAACTCGGAGTGAAAAAGGTGTTTGTGGTTGCTAATAAGGTCCGTGGGGATGAAGACCTTAATTTTATCAGGGAACGGATAGGCGGTATGGAACTGATAGGGCATATGACATATAACGAAGCGATTATGGAGGCCGATATAAGAGGTGCTTCGCCTTTCAGCTATTCCCCCGTGACGGTTGATGAAGTAAGAAATATCAGGGTAGCGCTCGAAAAAGCATTAAATGTCTGATAAATCCGCTAAAGACTCCTTACGCAAGGAACTGCTCGGAAGAAGAGACACAATCCCCCCCGGAGTAAGAAGGGTAAAAGACAGGATGATACAGGAGCGTCTTACCGCTCTTGATGAGTTCAGGGACGCGGATCTGATATTATTCTTCGCTTCGTTCAGAACAGAGGTTGATACGTTCGCGCTGATGAAGGAATCTCTTGATAAGGGCAAAAGAATTGCGCTTCCCAAAGTAGACAGGGGAAACCATATTCTCATTCTTTATGAAATTAAAAATATTGATGAATTATCCGCCGGATATATGGCGATTCCCGAGCCCTCTGTAAATACCGGTGAAAGAAGATTCACAATCAATGATATGGATCTCGTAATTATCCCCGGAGCGGGATTCGATCCTGCCGGCGGCAGGATAGGATACGGAGGTGGGTATTACGACATGCTGCTTGGGGGAATGAAGAAGAATATACCTGTTGTTGCTCCCGCGTATGAAGAACAGATTGTCGAATCAGTGCCTGCCGAACCACATGATGTAAAGATCGGGATGATAGTTACCGACAGGCGCGTGATAAGATGCAGGTAATTCCGCATTAAGGGAAGGTTTTACATCAAACACCCTCACCGTCCGGGTTTTTGACATGCCTTTTAACTAAATGCTAAAATTTCTATTCCATTCTGAATATGCAAATAAATAATAAAGGAAGATTATGGATCTCGGTAGAATAGAAAAAGGCGTAAGAATGATACTCGAAGGAATCGGGGAAAACCCCGACAGGCCGGGCATCAAGGACACTCCCCAACGTGTGGCCAGGATGTATGAAGAGATATTTTCGGGCCTTGAAACTCCAACCGAGGAGATACTGAAATATATAGAGGGCGAGAGCCACGATGAGATGGTGCTTTTAAAGGACATTCCTTTTTACTCTGTATGCGAACACCATCTGCTGCCGTTTATAGGCAAGGCCCATGTCGCATATATACCCGGCGCCGGTAAGATCGCCGGCATTGGTGAGCTTGCCAAGGCGCTCGAAATTTACGCGAAAAGACCTCAGGTGCAGGAACGCCTTACCGCCCAGCTCGCTGATGTAATTATGGAAAAGTTAAAGCCGAAGGGCGCGATGGTCGTCATCGACGCCGAGCATCTCTGCCTTTCCATGAGGGGCATCAAAAAACCCGGTGCGAGGACGGTCACTTCGGCGGTCAGGGGCCTGTTCAGGACAAAAGAATCGACTAGAGAAGAGTTGCTGGCGCTTATAAAAATAAGAGATTAAACATTCCGGTTAGTTAGCATTTGTGTGTGAATTGCCTTTTTTTTTTCATGCCCGAAGTCTTTAATCGGGCATCCAGAAAGTATTGAAGACGCAGGATTCTCGATGTAAGTCCTCGCGAGAGTCGCGTCGACCGGCTTAAGGACTGCCGGAATGAGAGACAGAGAGGATGAATTTATAAACCTTAATTAACGATGCCGGTGCGGTTTTTACCGGTCCTGCATTGAATAAGCATTAACACTAAAAAATTACAGGAGGAGATAATGGCAGCAGAACTTATTGACGGAAAAAAAGTCGCGGCTGATATCAAGGCTGGATTGAAGACAGAGATTGATGGACTTAAGGCGAAGGGGATTAATCCTGGTCTTGCGGTTGTTCTGGTTGGAGAGGACCCGGCATCAAAGAAGTATGTCGCGAACAAACAAAAGGCCTGTGAAGCGACAGGAATAACAAGTTTTTCACACAAACTGCCTGCAACGGTTTCACAGCAGGAACTTATAACCCTTGTTGACGAGTTGAACAACGACCCCAGTGTCCACGGGATCCTTGTCCAGTTGCCTCTCCCTGAAGGACTGGATGCGAAAGAGATAATGAACAGGATATCCCCGCAAAAGGATGTTGACGGTTTTGGTCCCGACGCCCTTGGCAAGCTTATGCTGGATGAGCCGGGCTTTATCTCGTGCACGCCGCACGGAGCGATGAAGATGCTCGAGGCGTACAACATAGACCCTAAAGGAAAACACGCGGTTGTTGTTGGAAGAAGTGTTATCGTTGGAAAACCTCTTGCGATGCTGCTTTTAAGAAAGCATGCCACTGTAACGATAGCCCACAGCAGGACTCCCGACCTTAAAGACGTATGCCTCAAGGCCGATATACTGTGTGTTGCCGTTGGAAGGGCGAAGATGATAACAGGTGATATGGTGAAAGAGGGCGCGGCTGTTGTAGATATCGGAATTAACGTTACGCCGGAAGGCAAGCTGGTTGGAGACGTTGATTTCCCCGCTGCGAAAGAGAGGGCGGCTTATATCACGCCTGTGCCGGGCGGCGCCGGTCCCATGACTATAGCGATGCTTATGTACAATACAGTTCAGGCCGCCAAAATGGCGGCGGGTATGAAGGTTGATGTTTGAGAGGTTCAGACAGATTCAGACAGACAGGAGACGGGCTGAATCACTTATCATAAAGCTGGAAGGAGATGCGGAATGATTGTCACTACGAAGAGAGAGTTTAAAGATTTACTTGCAAATATAAAAGATTATAACAGCTTTTTCCTTATTGGATGTTCGGAATGCGCGTCGCTCTGCGGTACGGGCGGAGAGCCTGAACTGGAGGAACTCAAAGAGGCCATCGAGAAAGAAGGAAAGACAGTAACGGGAATTTTCAGGGCGAAGACAGGATGCCAGGTTCTTGGAACCAGGGTGGAACTGAAGCCCTTCAAGGATTCGATTGGAAAGACCGAAGCTATCATCGTGATGTCGTGCGGCGCCGGCACACAGGCCGCTGTCGAGATATTTCCGGACAAACCCGTATATCAATCGAATGACACTATTTTTCTCGGGAACATGACGCGTTACCAGATGTTCGATGAAAGATGTTCCCTCTGCGGCGAATGCATACTTGATGAAACAGGCGGGATATGTCCTGTGACAGCTTGTCCTAAAGGGCTTCTCAACGGACCGTGCGGTGGCACGAATGACGGTAACTGCGAGGTCAGTCAGGATATAAAGTGCGCCTGGGTGAGGATTTACGAGAGGCTTAACAGGATAGGCAGGCTCGACGATATGAAAAAGACTATCGAACCCAAAGACTGGTCCAGGGGCCAGAAACCGCGTGCAATGAGCGTCAGAAAAAAGGAGGAGAAGAAAAAGTGAGCTTCAGTGATATTCTTAACTCTGGAAAATTTGTAGTTACAGCCGAAATAGGCCCTCCAAAGGGGACTGACATAAAAGAGATGCTGCACCATATGCAGGTGTTAAGGGGAAAGATCGACGCGGCGAATATTACGGACAACCAGTCGGCGGTCATGAGGATATGTTCTCTTGCCATCTGTAAACTTGCGATGGAGAATGGTCTTGAGCCTGTTCTCCAGATGACATGCCGTGACAGAAACAGGATAGGGCTTCAGTCAGACCTGCTCGGAGCGAGCGTATTAGGCATAAAAAACGTTCTCTGCATGACAGGAGACCATGTTTCAGCGGGTGACCACAAGCAGGCAAAACCTGTCTATGACGTGGAATCCGTCCAGCTACTGAAGATTGTTGACGGCCTGAACAATGGCATGGACATGTCCGGTAATGACCTGAAAGGGGCCACGGATTTTTACCAGGGCGCGGTTGTTACTCCTGAATCGAATCCCATCGAGCCTCAGCTCATAAAATTCGGGAAAAAGGTGACCGCGGGGGCGAAGTTCTTCCAGACACAGGCGGTCTACGATATGGAAGGGTTTAAAACCTTTATGGGCCACGCAAAAAAGTTTCCGGTGAAGGTGCTTGCGGGTATTGTTGTTCTGAAAAGCGCGGGCATGGCCAATTTTATGAATAAATTCGTCCCGGGGATAAAAGTTCCCCAGGGATTGATTGATGAGCTCAAGGCCGCCGGCAAGGAAAAGGCGCTCGACACCGGCATGGACATAGCGGCGCGACATATCAGGCAGTTGAAGGATGAAGCGATATGCGACGGTGTGCATATAATGGCTATAGGCATGGAAGACAAAGTGCCCGAGATCATGGAGCGGGCCGGACTGCTCTGAGAATTAGCTTTAAGTACTGTATATAAACGGGTGGACCTTGCGAAAGGTCCACCCGAAGTTCGATTAAGTAAAGACTATTTCCGTATTATTCTCTCCTTGTTTAAATCGCGCATTTTCTCATTCTCGGAAACCAGCCTGAGCGTAATATAATATTTATTAATATTACTGACATATCCGACAGTTTCCTGTCCGATAATCTTTAGAGCTGCATATTCCACATTCCTGAACCAGCGTTTAGGGTCCAGCCCCATTTTTTTGGCGCGGTTAATGGCCCTCCTGATTTTGGCGGGGCCTGCATTGTAAGCGGCGAGACTGAACCGGACGCGGTCCTTTTCTCTCATATCGTCATCATTGAAATACCTTTTTTTGAGAAAAGCGAGGTACTTTACCCCGGCATGGATATTGTTTTCCGCCAGTTCAATGTTCCTGATACCGATTTTTTTGTCTGAAGCGGTTGAAGGCTTTATCTGCATGATACCGATAGCGCCTGACGGATTTTTCCTGTTGTTGTCAAGGCCTGATTCCTGATAAGCAAGGGCCATAACCAGCAGCCAGTCAAGTCCGTATTGATTCGCGTATTTTTGAAACAGCTTTCTGTACCGCAGCTGCTTTTTTCGTTCATCGGGTGTAACCGGATTTTTGATGAACTTCTCATTTTTAAAATACCTGTTGAAGTAAATATTCCCGTATAGTGTTCCTTTGCGGCGGGTCTTTATAAACCTGTTCAGATCGGCTTTCAGCTCAGGGTTATTCTTTCGCACCATCCATGCGATTTTACCGCCGGTCCGTACCTTAAGGTTTTCATGCGCCTGCAGATCGCCGAAGATTCCAGACCATATTCCGGCGATATGGCTGTCAGCCACGGTTATTTTGACCGCGCCGGAGTTGACAATCTCAAGTATGTCCTCGGTCTCGAGCGTCTCGTCCGCCTTTATTATTCGTATGGGTTCCAATCCCTTTTTTATGAAGCCTTTATTAAGATTGAGAAGGCTTTCATAGTAACTGCTGCTCCGCCGTACAAACACCCGGCGTCCTGATAAGTCATCAAGGGATTTCAGGTCACTGACACTTTTGTGTGTCACGATCACCTCATTGATCCCGGTGAGATAAGGGCGGGTAAAATCTACTTCCCTGAGACGACCGGGAGTAATAGTAAGCCCGGCGGCCGCGATATCACCATAACCATTAACAAGAGCGGGTATAAGCCGGTCACGTGAAACCGGGATGAATTCAAGAACCACCTTCAGGTCCCGTCTCCTGATCTGTTTGTTCAGGTATTTCCCGTAATCCTTCAAAAGGGAATATTCATAGCCATAGATATGACTCCCGGACATGAAATAGTTTGTTCTGTTGAAAGTGGTCAGAACACGGATATAGCGTTTCTTCATAAGGTCCGGCAGGTCGTCCGTGTACTGTTTCCCGAAGTGGGAGGCCATGGGATAGGTGACTTTTGAACTGAGTGGTCCGTCAATATCGGTCTTTGCCGCCAAACTGGAGGGGAGATCCGGGGCTGCGAATAAGAAGAGCAGGCCGGCAATCAGAACGGCAGTTTTTTTAAATCCGCTTTGAAGCTGTTTACCAATCCGCAAGAATTCTCCTCCCAATCAGTCAAACTGGAAAAATCAGGTCTGTTTCTTTCAGCTATTATACCTTACAATATCGGGCAAAACCAGTAAAAACAAGCGTTCCCCGGTCCGCCTGGAAAATATCATTGCCGGGGACGCCGGGTTTAGAGAGTATGAGCGATAAGCTGATTTATGAGACGGAACAGGACGCTGGAGTTGTATCTTTCTCTATATTAATCGATTAGTCAGGATATTAGTTCCTTTTGTTTTGCTGATTTTAATATAATTTCTATGTTAATATATCCCTTATGATTATTACAAAAAGACCATAT
>JAYWMP010000057.1:0-2966 GCA_035873255.1 Nitrospirota bacterium | reverse complement strand
TTATGGTTGAAACAACCGAATTGAAGACAAATCCGGGCAAAACAATTAAAATATTAAAGGAATGAATTCAAGCACAAAAAAGATTATCATTATACTGTTATGCCTCCTCGTCTTCTCATGCGTCAAGAGACAGGTTGTGAGGCAGGCTGTCCTGGAGCCTTATACCGGCCCGGTTACAGTCGAAACCCTCAGGAAATCGATTGTATTCCGGAATGTCCGGACCATTAAATCATCGGTTGATGTCAAAATCTTCAGGGACATGAAACCCGCCGGAGATTTAAGCGGGATCTTCGTGTATAAATCACCGGGGCATATGCGGCTGAGTCTCTTCGGCCCGTTCGGCGTGACTGTTCTGGACTTCCTGCTGTCAAAAGACCTGTTTCAGACATACATACCTCCAAAGAATATTATTTATGAATGGTCATCATCAGATGCTTCATTCAATGCCCTGCTGGACGACCGCTTCTCTTACAGCATGGCGGAGAGAGGAGACGACTTCGTGCTTTATGCTTATATTCCGGGAAATAATTCCGAACTTATCGCGGAATATTCGTTTGATAATACTTATCTCCTTAACAGGTCTATCATCTTTTACAGGCGCGGCAGGGAAATCGCCCGGCTCTATTTCGATGACTTCAACGGCAGGAATCCCGGACATATTAAGTTGTTATTCATTACCGGCATGTCCATGGAGATATCCCTGAATCAGCCGGAGTTTGATTCCGATGTGCCGAACAGCTATTTCAGGCCCGTTGACCACGCCAACAGGACCGTGCTTCCATTGCAGGACATTCTCAGTCGTTTTGAGCCGAATCCATAAAACAGCTCTTCAGCCTTATCCTTTAAGCGTTGCATAAACGCACTCATTCTTAATCCGTCATTTCCGCAATTCTTAAGCAGGAATCCATGAAACACTGAAGGCACTGGATTCTCGATGTAAGTCCTCGCGAGAGTCGCGTCGACCCGCTCAAAAGACTACGGGGGAATGACAGATAGAGAGACTGAGTTTATGGACAAACACTAATTAAATGGGCGCAGAGCATTAAAGGATGGGAGTGGTTATCCCTGAACATTGAACATTGAACTTCTTTTATCCGTTGCGCTATGCTCTATGCTGTTAAAGTCGCCAGGACTAAAAGTCATTGATGGCGCTGATGAGCCGGCAGAGTCTTCCAAAACTTTTGCGGTTGAAATCAATTACAAGCCGGGGCAGACCGGCTATCTCCGGCTCGTCGGTCTCTTCGGGCAGGGCGTCTGTAAGATATATTTTTCCTCCGGGATCAATTATGTCCAGAAAAGATGTATGCAGTTCATCCACCTGTCCGGGTTCAAGGGTGGACGACAGCCTGATAACAAGTTTTTTGTTGACATAACGCTGGCTGTGGTAACGCCGGTAGAAATGATTGATCTTCTCTACGGCGGAGTCCACGGATTCAACGCATTCAAATATCGAAAAATCCATGGGATTGATATAATTCCGCGTGAGGAGTTCTTTTCTGAAAAACTCTACCCAACTGGGCCAGTATGTGCCGCCGGGCTCGTCAATGAGTATAAGCGGTATGGGATTATGCTTTCCGGTCTGTATCAGGGTGATCGCTTCCATGGTTTCATCCAGGGTGCCGAAACCACCCGGGAAAAGCACGACTGCGCTTGCCTCCTTCAAAAACGCCACTTTGCGATTGAAAAAATATTTATAGGTGATAAGACGGGGGTTCTTTTTGAATACCGGATTGGGGACCTGTTCAAATGGGAGCCTGATGTTAACGCCAAATGAATGTTCCGCTCCTGCGCCTTTGGCGGCCGCTTCCATAATTCCCCCTCCGGCTCCGGTGATCACATAATAACCGGCCTCAACGAGTTTCTCTCCAAAGCGACGGGCCATTCCGTAAACTGTGTCTTCAGGCTTTACCCTGGCTGAACCAAAAACCGTGACCTTCCGGAATTTCCGGTAAGGACCGAATACTTTGGCGGTAAACCTCATCTCTTTCAGGGAGGTGTTCATTAACTTGAGGTCGGCCCTTTCGTCATCTTCCTGCCCGGCCTTGAGCGCCGCGAGAATCATGTCCCGAACGATTTCAGGCCGGCGGATACCATCGACCATATCCATCAGGCCCTTAATCACCTCGTCCACATGTCCGTTGTCCTGTGTAAAATAAAGTTTCATTGAATGTATGCCATTGGATCAGGCAGACGCTCCGCCCTGTCTCACGAAAGAGTTATTCAGGAGGGGATTCATGTATGATCTTCACTTTATATCCCAGTTTTCTGGCGGTCGTAAAGACCTGTTTTCTGTCGATCACACCTGGGTCGTACCTGATATCTATTGTCTCGTCCGCGAACCTGACTGTGGCGTCAAGGATGCCGTCCTTATCACGGAGTATGTTCTCCATGTCTATTGTACAGCTCGAGCATGTTATGCCCTCTGCCTGTAGTTTCATCTCTCTTATGTTTTTATCCATCGCTATTTTGACATCTTGCATGGTTCGGAAGCATTACCGGACGTTTTTATATTATATCGGAGCATAGGATATTTATTACAACTTTCTTTAATCCCGAAAGCATAAAAGAACGGCTGAGGAGATGACCTGACACGGGATGAATCGCATTATTCAACCTTTCCGTATCCTCCTCCTCCGGGGGTCTCGATTATTATCGAATCATTTTCTTCAACTTTCAACACCTCTCTGTGTCCTAAGACGTCCGTAACTCCACCGGACTTTTTATGGAGATTCAGCCCCTTGCCGCCCGGCTGGCCGCCTTCGATGCCATAAGGGGCGTATAACCTTCGCTCGGTGATAACCGATACTGTCGCGGGCTTAAGAAACTTTATCTCCCTCACAACACCGTCGCCGCCGGGGAACTTCCCTCTGCCGCCCGAGCCCCTCCTCAGCGTAAACCGTTCAATGCGTACACCGGGATGTCTGAATTCCAGGATTTCAGGGTCTGTCATCCTTGTATTCGTCATA